>DASXTY010000681.1:0-10447 GCA_036505155.1 Polyangiaceae bacterium
GAAAACGCTGCGACCGCGGTTTTCGTGACGGGAACCGGTGAAGCGCCGGGGACCAACCGGCTGGAAGTGGCGGGTGAGCGGGGCAAAGTCGTGCTGGAGGGCGGAGAGATTGTGTTCACCCGGAACGAAGTGCCCATGAGCGAGTTTAGCCGCACCACTCAGGAGCGCTTCGCCAAGCCGGAGGTTTGGGACGTGAAAATCCCCGTCACTGGGCAGGGCGGGCAACACGTGCTCATCTTGCGCAACTTCGTGGAGGCCATCCACAACGGAAAGGAGCTCATCGCGCCGGCCGCGGAGGGCGCGCGCAGCGTGGAGCTCGCTAACGCCATGTTGTACTCCTCGATCAAGGCCGAAACCGTGGAGCTACCCCTGGACGCCTCCGCTTACCAGGCGCAGCTCCAACAGTTGATTCAAGAATCTCGATACCAGAAGCCGGAAACCGCCGCTTCGAGCGGCGGCAACGACCTCGGAAAATCTTTCAAAAAAGTGTAAGGAAAGCATGTATTTGACCGGATTTGCGGACGAGGCGGCGCGGGACATCGACGGACAGATCCGCGCCACCCAGCGGCTCGGCTGGCGCTTCATCGAAGCGCGCGGTGTGGGCGGCCGGAACTTGCATGATATCGAGGAGCGCGAGTTCGACGCAGTTTGCGAAAAGCTGGGCCAGGCCGGGATTTCCGTAAACTGCTTTGGATCAGCCATCGCCAATTGGGGCAAGCGGATCGACCAGCCGTTCGACTCCTCCCTGGCGGAGACCAAGCGCGCGGTCGTGCGTATGCAACGCCTGAACACCAAGTTGGTACGCATCATGAGCTTTGCGGTGCTCCCGGATCGCGAGCCCCGTGATCAAATGCGAGAGGAACGGTTCTCACGATTGCGCACTCTGGTTTCGTTGTTTCGGGATGCCGGCTTGGTTCCGGTTCACGAAAACTGCATGAATTACGGGGGGATGGGCTATCCGTTCACGCTCGAGCTATTGGAGAACGTACCCGGTCTCAAACTGGTATTCGACACCGGAAACCCAGTGACCAGCGAGGACTTTGCGAAGTCAAAGCCGTACCCGCGACAGTCGTCCTGGGAGTTTTACCGCAACGTAAAGGAGCACGTCGAGTACGTGCACATCAAAGACGCGGTCCACGACAGTGAAACCGGTGAGCACCGCTACACCTGGCCCGGCGAAGGGCAAGGTGATGTGCGCCGCATCGTGAAGGATCTGCTCGACTCCGGCTACCAAGGCGGCTTTTCCATGGAGCCACACCTCAAGGTGGTTTTTCACCAACACGACCCAGGCGGCGAAGAGCAGGCCCGACTGGAAACCTACTTGGAATATGGTCGGCGCTTCACCAAGTTGCTGGAAGAGATTGGCTATGCTGTATGAGCCCTTGGGTTCTCTTTTCGGGCTTCCAGCAACGCCAGCTCCGCCCGCCGCATGCGCATCCAGAGCGCAGCGACGAGACCGCAAAGCGCCAGATTCAGGAGGAGAGCTGCCGAAACCATCCAGCGCAACGAGCTCATCGATGAGCGCGTGACGGTCATGGGTCCAAACCGAATCAACGCGGGTTCGATGACCCTGCCGCCTGCGGGAGTCGAAGTGGACACAACGGAAACTCGTTCCGCGGTGAGCCCGGGCAGGGCGCCGGCCACTAGGCGCTGAATATCCGCAGTTGCGATGGGGGGTGTGGCGCCGCGATGTCGGAGCAGAACCGATGCCGTCGGGGGGAATGGGTGCTCTTCTATTAGCGGCGTGTCGTGGGCCGGCACCGCCAGGTGAACACGCGCCGAGAGCACTCCATCGACGGCAAGCAGTGAACGCTCGAGCTCGCCTGAAATCCCCGAGAGCAGCTTGGCCTGTTCGCTGGTGCGGCTAGGGACGATGGAATCCTGGCCCAGGGCTGCCAAAACGCCGGGCGGCGCCGGAGCCGGAAGGTTTTCGCGTGTCAGGACGACAACCGCGGCGAGTGCATCGTCGCGCGCCACCGTGATCTGCCAATGTCCCTCGGCTTGCGGGTCGGGCTCCTTCGCACTGACCACGCCGCTTTGCTCCAGAGCTACCACCGCGCGATTGACGGCCGGTTCGTCGAGTCCAGAGGCAATCGGAACGCTGCAAGCGCCGAGCGCACCCGCGCAAAACAGCGCAACCGCAAGGTGCAACGCCCAGCGATGTTCCGTGACCGTCCTCCTCATGGAAAGGGCTCGTTCCCGCTCCCCACTGACCTACTGGAAAGACGTGCGGGTGACATCGAGCTTCGGATGGACCGGGAAGCTTAGGCGGCGGACGCTCCCGGCGATGCACGCTTGAGCCTGCGGGTTTCGCGGATTGGTGGTTACGGTTACGCCCACGGCTCGCCCGTTCTGGACCGCGGCGCAGATGTAGACCTGGGTGGAATTGGGTACACCGCAATGCGAAAAATATCCGCCGCGATTCAAAATGGCTCCGTATTGTCCCGCGGTGATGTCCGCCTGACCCCGAGGCCCCCCGATGCTCATTTCTTCCACATATCGGGACTGGGCCTGCTCGCAGCTCATACCCCCTCCCAGGATCGGAAATCCGCCTGCACTCCGGCCAACTCCGCCCGGTCCGCCCTTTTTGGAGGAGGTCAAGCCGCCATCGGTCTCGACGCTCGACATGGTCTCCCCGTGCACCGCAAGCTCGTCACTTTTTCTGCCTTTTGCCACCAGAAACCAATACGCGGCGCCGGCAAGCAAAAAGCCCACCACGACAATGCCGATGAATGCCTTTCCCCGCGTGCTCCGCGCCTCCTGAACCACGGTTCGCTCGAGCGCGTGTTTTTCCGCCTTGATGTGACGGTGAAGCCGCGCCTGGGTCCCAAACGGCGCAAATTCGTCCCATTCCTTGATCATCCGCTCCTGCTGAGTGAAAGAGTCGCGGATGTAATCGGTCTCCTCAAAAGTGTGATTGGCGATTTGCTGAAGCAGCTCTACAGCGTTGAAGGGCCCGTGATCCATCCCATCCTTGATGGCGACGTAGCGCGGCCGCGGATCGGATTCCAAACGGTCTTTCAGTGCGCTAAGCTCGCTGGTGGTGTCATCCACGGTCGGCTTGGCCACCGGAACCTGCTGCACCGCCAAGTGGTATGGACTGCTGCCCTCCAGTTGCATGCTCGGCGGAGGCAGCATCGACATGCTCACGTCCACTTCCAAATCCCCGACGTGATCCATATGTCCGGGGTCTGCTGGTGGCGGGCGAATGCTCCCGGACGGGGCCACGTTGTAGAGGGCCTGAGCCAGGGCATTGAGGTCATCCGGGCGATGCGAAACATCCGAAACCAGCGCTTTGCTCAGCACCGCCTCTAGATTCTGAGGAACCCCGGAGACGAGCTCGCTCGGCCTGCGCATCCCAGGTCCTACGCTGGCACCGGTGAGGAGCTCATACAGGATGGCTCCCGCGGCATACACGGTTGCTCGTGGTCCGCCAGGCTGGCCGCCGCGCTGCTCCGGCGCCAAACACGCTTTGTCCCTGGTCAGGGTGGGCGGCCCTGCCGAGAGCTCCGATGAGACGTGGTAGAAACCGTAATCGTCTTCCACCAAACAAGAGGGGTGCACGAAGAGCTGGGATCCCGTTCGATGTTGATCGGCGATCTCAACGCACAAAGGGACCACGATACCGACGGCTTGCTTGACGTTCAGTACCGTGCCCTGCGCGCGAAGCTGCTCCAATCGAGCACGCAGAGTTCCCGGCTGCTCGGGTGCCTGGACCGCCGGATGGGTTCCCAGGGCTTGGGCATTCGACATCAGCCGCGAATAGTATCCTTAGGCACCGACACTTTTCAACTCAGAGCATTGTCTCGTCCGAGTGCTCTCCACCTCGCCAGGGGTCACGACGCTTTTTGTAGGTGCCCCGCACGAAACGCCCGAGAATCGGGGCGATGTTTGGTGCAATATCTTCGTCCCACTCACCGCCGTGCACGTAATCAATCGGCGTTTCTTCAGGGCCGAGTAACACAAATCCTGGAATTTTTTCAGGTAGCTTGAGGCTCTGCAGCGCCGCGGCATAGTAGCCCACGTTCAGCCGCACGAGCCGCACCCCGGCTAGAGCGTGCTGCATTCGACGGTCTGGCAACGCCTTGGCCATCCGGTCACACGGATCGCACTCCTCTGCCACCAGCCAAAGAACGAGCTTTTCCCCAGCGCCCTCAGCCAGCGTGCGCTGCTCGTGCACGATGCTGCTCAGCGGCTGGGACCCTTCGGGTATGTCCACCAGCAGCACCTTGCCCACCCAGGTTTCGATCGGTTTTTGCTCCAGGGCACTCGGCCGCGGCGGCCGGGACGAGTCAAGACGCTGTCGCCTCCCGATCGGAGCTGGCCGACTTCCGGAAGCCTTGGTCGGAGTCGGCGTCGGCGGCAGCGGTTTGTGACCCCACCAGAACCAGAACGCCACAACAGCAAGGAGGCAAGCGCCGAGATTTGCAACCCCGAGCACAACTCCGGCCGTTGCCAGACCGGTGCCAGACTTTGCCCCATTTGAGCTCCGAATGGCCCGGAAGGCGGCAAAGCCGAACGCCGCTCCAAGCAGTCCGCCCGCTCCCCATAGGCAGGTGAAGCTCAAGACCGAAAAGATCAACGACGAGACGGCCAGAGCGCTGACCATGGGCGGGTCGTTGGTCGCGAGCATGGCCCTCGGTCGAGCGAACTCTGGACTCTCGGCTCGGGCCGCGCCATCGGGGCTTTGCAAGCGCTTCGAATATAGCGGAGAGCGGCAGCCCACGCTTTACGTCAGGCTGGGCGACCGGAGAAAGGGCGAGCTTTGGCGGTCTGTCCGCGACGCCCGGAGCTGAAAAGCCGCCGATTGTGGCAGATTTAGAGCGAAAAGAAGCTTCAATATCCGGCGAGCAAGCCGCCTTGGCTCAAAACACCCCCCAGCGCGTTGCGGCTGGTCGATGGCGCGTGATAGCGTGCCCGCGAGATGGACCCCCGTGAATTGGAATCGCTGGTCCAGCGATTGGTCCAAAACCCGCACGATGCGGACGCGATCACCAAGGCGCACCACGCCGGCGAGAGCGACCCCCGTTCGTACGCAATGCTGCTGGAGAAGGTTGGCATGGCCAGTACCGATCCGGCGCTATCCAGTCACTGGCTGACCGAAGCGGCGAACGTGTGGATCACCACGCTGGCGGATGCGCATCGCGCGGCGCGCGCCCTGATGATCGCCATCGATCGCGATCCGACCCAACAAGCTCCAGCTGAGAAACTGGCGGCACTGTATCAAGAGAAAGGCGACAACAAAGCGCTCATCGCACTGCTCGAGCGTCGAGCCAAAGCTTTGGGTCCTTTGGCTGCGCAAGACGACGAAATCCGTAGACAGGTCGCCTCCCTCCACGAAGAGCTGGGACGCCTTTGGACCGAGCTGACGCAGCCCAAAAAGGCGATAGAAAATTATCGGCGAGCCGTTGAATACGACCCGAGCAGCCAATATTCCGTCTACACCCTGCGCGAGCTCTACAAGAGCGCCGGGCAGTGGGCCGATGCCATCCCTTACTTTGAAATGGAACAGCGCTTGATCGGAGAGGACGCGGAGCGGCGTCTTGCTCTATATCAAGATGAAGCGGAAGTGCGGCGCGCGGCGGGGGACTTTTCCGGTGCTACGCAGGTGCTCCGGCAGGCCCGCGCGCTCGAGGGGGGGGAGGATGCAGCGCTCAAGCAGCAGCTGGCGAGCAGCATTCTGGAGCGCATTCAGCAGCAGGAGCAGGTGCCGGAAGCAGAGCGCTCGGAAGCCGTGGATTTGTTCGTCGGATTGGCGGAAACATACCCGGGTGAACACGGGTATTCGTATTCGGTGTGCGCGCTGGAAGTTGCACCCGGTCACGATCGAGCCGCCCAGCTTGCGCTCTATTACGCTTCGCAGCTAGGGCGCGAAGCGGAAGTGGCTCCCCGCGCAGCAGAATATCTCAAGGCCAATCCTCAGGGACCCATCGCCGGCGAAGCGCGCAGCGTATTGAGTCAAGCGATGCAATCCGGCGTTGTCGACGAGTCGCTGGTCGATGCGCTGGCGCCGCCCCCGGATGCCGATAGCTCGGCGAAAGTTTCGGCGTTGCTCGAGATGGCTCGAGCATTTGCGCGCAAGGGGCGCAAGCACGAAGCAGCCGCAAAATATCGCGATGTCATCGGGCTCGAAGTGAGCAACGAGGAAGCGATCAGCTTCCTGGAAGGTTATTTGCGTCAGACTCGCAAATACGGAGACCTGCGAGACCTATTGTTGAGCGCGGCTCGTGACACCAACGCGCCGGAAGACACCCGCAAACATTGGCTGCGTGAAACGGCGGGTTTGTGTGAGACGCAGCTCAGAGATCTGCCCAATGCAATCTTGTCGTGGAAGGAGCTGGTCGGATTGGATCGCGAGGACGACGAAGCGCGGGCGCAGCTCAGTCGTCTGTTGGAGAGAGCCGGCCAATGGGACGACCTCGCGACGCTCTTGGAGCAGGAAGCCGAGCAGACCGAAGACGTGGAAGCCCGCTTGTCTCTGGAAAAGCAAGTGGCGAAGATCCACGAGCAACGCCGCAAAGACCCGGTCGCCACCGGCGCCACCTGGGCGCGCATTGCAACTCTGACCCCGGACGATGAGAGCGCTCTCACCACAGCGGTGCGACATTTCGAACGCGGTGAGCGGCGCGATCTCGCCGCCCAAGCTATCGCGGAACACGTGGGTCAGGTTACCGATGAGCGAGCGCGGTCGGCGCTGTTTCAAAAGCTCGGCCAGCTCAGAGAGACACTGGGTGAGATTCTGCCGGCCGGGGAGGCCTACGCAGAGGGCGCGACGCTCAGCGGAGCCCCGGCCTTGTGGGAAGCTGCCGAGCGGTGCTTCGTACAAGCCGAAGCCTGGGATCAAGCGGCCACAGCGGCGGACGAACGGGCGCAAGCCACGGAAAACCCCAGGGCTCAAGCGCAGCTTTTCGCGACCGAAGCCGGATATCTGGTGAAAGCGGGCGATGAAGCGGGCGCGCTCATCCGATTGGAACAGGCGACCGAGCTCGACCCGGCAAACGACCAATTCGCGAGCGAGCTCGAGCAGCGATACCAGGCGACTGAAAAGACTTCGGAGCTTGCGGCGTTCCTTCTCAAGCGAGCCGATCATTTGACCGACAAGCCGCTCCGCGCGCAGCTTCGAAAGCGCGCCGCTCAACTTCAGCGTGAGGCTCTGCAAGACATGGAAGGCGCTCGGATGAGCCTGGTGCAGTTGCTCGAAGATGGGGACGACGCCGAAGCGCTGACCTTGCTCGCTGATGACGCCGAGGAGCGCGGCGACGCCGGCAGCGCCGTCGAGTTTTTGCGTCGGCTGGCGCGCGCTACCCCGGACAAGGCGGACAAGACTCGGGTGCTCTTGAAGGAGGCGTCACTACTCGCCGGTACCCTGGACGATCGCGATGGCGCCATCGACGTCTACGAAAAGCTGCTCTCGGAAGTCGACCCGGCGCACACCGAAGCTCTGGAGCGCATCGCCGAGCT
Organism: Polyangiaceae bacterium; assembly: GCA_036505155.1. Lineage (GTDB taxonomy): Bacteria > Myxococcota_A > Polyangia > Polyangiales > Polyangiaceae > DASXTY01. Next base: position 7,462 of record DASXTY010000681.1, read on the forward strand.
TCAAGAGCAAAACGATAACCCCGAAGGCACGGCGGGCGCGCTCGAAAGGCTTCTCAAGCTCATCGAAGAGAAAGAATCGAAGTTGGTTCTTGCCGGCCGGCTGGCGGATATCTACGAAGGGCCGCTGGACAAGCCAAAAGACGCGGTCCGAGTGCTGGACGTCGTTCGGGCTCTCAATCCGGAGGACCACGGTGCTCTGCAGCGCTTGTGCCAGCTGTGCGAACGGCTGGAAGATTGGCCGCGAGTTGCAGAGCTGATGGGCGCGTTGATTTCGGTGGAAGCCAGCGTGGACGAGGTCAGCCGCATGACCCGCCGCTTGTCGGAGATCCTGAACGAGAACATCGGAAAGCCCGACGAAGCGTTGGCGGTCCTGATGCAGGTCGGTGACTTGGGGGACGAAGCATCCCGCACCGAATACGTGCGCCTCGGTGATTTGCTGGGCTGGAAAGGCATCGTGGCGACCAAGCTGGTCGAATGGTATTTCGATGCGCCGGTTGCAGATCGGCGTAACGAAGCTCTTCGCGGCGCCTTCGATCGCTTCCTGGAAGTGGGACGGGAAGCGGATGCTGCAAATGTTGCCAAGGAGCTGGTGCGCACCAAAGGAGCCGATCACGAGCTCGCCACCCGACTGGAAGAGATTGCCGTAAAGTTAAAGGACCTGGACGCGCTCGGTGTGTCGCACGACCTTCTGGTGCGCGATCTCAGCGGGCCGGTGCGCGCAGAGGAAATGGTGCGGCAGGCGGAGGTCATGGTTTCCGCCGGCGTCAGTCCGGAGGAGGCGATTCAGCACGGCGAACAAGCCCTGACCAGCGTGGGTCCGGACGAGGTCGAGCTGCTGCTCAAGCGACTTTCCGAGATTTCGAGCTCACCCAGTCACATCATCGATCTTTACGAGCGGCAGGTAACTCGTTGCAAGAATCCCAACGATCGGTTGCGAGCTCTGGCGCGAGCGGCTCAGGTTGCGGCCAGCCACAACTCGCTGGATCGCGCGCGGGCTTTTTTCGACATTTCGCTGGGCGGCGGCATTCAGGACGAAACCCTGTCGATCTTAGAGGAAGTGGCGCGCGGCGCGGATGGAACCGCGGGCGGCGACAAGTTGATTCGCACCTTGGCTGAAGCGCTCGCCGCCGGCGGTCAAGGCTCGCGCGACGGTGGGCGAACGCGCAGCGTGCTGCTCCGGCGTGCTGCTCAGCTTGCGTTCCACGATATGCGTGACGTGGAAAAGGCCTTCGGCTGGCTTGGCGATGGGTTGGTGACGCACGTGGATGACCCGGGGCTGGATACACTCGAGGAGCTGGCCGGCGAAGTGGGAGACTTCAAGCGAGCCGATGCTGTGCTCAGCCGCGCTCTGGAAGAAGTTTTCGATGGGCCTTTGGTGCGAAAGTTATTGGCTCGACGAGCTGCACTCCGTCGCGAGCGCCTGGATGACGCAAAAGGCGCGTCGGTCGATCTCAAACGTCTGCACGATTTGTCTCCCTCCGATACGGCGGTGATGGATCAGCTCTCGGATTTGTACACGGATCTTCAGGACTGGCGAGGGATGGTCCAGCTTTACGAGGACCAGATTCTGCGCGGCAAGGATCAGAACGCACGCGCAGAGCTCGCCCGAAAAGTGGCGCGGCTCTGGGAGGAGAGGCTGGGTGACCCCCGCGAGGCCGCCGACGCCTGGCGGCGCGTGTTGCGCATGAAGAGCGGCGACCCGGAAGCTACCGAAGGGCTCGAGCGCTCCAAGAAAAACATGTTGAAACGCCCCGAAACAGACGAGGAAAGCGGGGCCAGCCCGTCCAGCCCTGCGGCGGAGCCCCACGCTGCAAAGCCGGCCGTCCAGCGCAAGCCGACTCCCGCTGCTGGCATTCCCGCTCAGGCAGAAAAGGCGCCGTCATCGATGCGTGCTCCGCTGCCGCCCCCCTCACAGCCCCCACCAACAGCTTCAGAGCGGCTGCCTTCGCAAGCGCCCGCTTCACAGTCAGGAACACCAGCGTCCGCGCGGCCTCGCCCGCCGCCCCCGTCTCCTCGTGCGGGTAGGCCCGCGGGGCCGCCCGCGCCCAGCGGCGCCGAAGAAGAAGAGGACATCGTGGTGGATGATACGGAGCTCCTCGAGGACGAGTCTCCGTAGGCGACGCTTGAGTTCGTTAGCGTCCCAATAACAGCACCTTTCGGTCCGCATCCAACTCGGTCAATGTGCCCAATGGCAGCGGTTGGTTGAACCGCCCATGTCCAAAGGGAAGGCCGGCGAGAGTGGGGATTCCAAGCCCGCTGAGCCGTTCTTCCAGCACGGCGTCAACCGAAACCGAGTAGGTACCGGATGAACAATCGACAAATTCGCCCAGGGCCAAAGCGGCTACCTCGGCCAGCTTTCCGCCGCTCAGCAATGCGGTCAGCATGCGATCGATGCGATACGAGCTTTCTCCGACGTCTTCGAGCGCCAGGACACATCCGGGCGGTAGCCAAAGCTTGCCGGCGGCGGCAGAGGTGAACAACATGGTCAGGTTACCGCCAACCAAAATGCCTCGAGCGCTCCCGCCCACCCACGCCGATTTTCCCTGCAAGCTTCGCGGAGCCTCGGGAGCGCGCAGGCTCTCCACCCAACTCGAGCGTCCTTTTGCATCCCCGCGTCCGAGACCGGCAACGTTGTGGGCGTGCAGTGAGGCGACACCGAGCTCCCAGGCTTTGGCGTGCAGCACCGTAATGTCGGAAAATCCCACTATCCACTTCGGGTTTTTTTGGAAAGCGCGCCAGTCGACGCGGTCGACGATGCGGCTAAGCCCATAACCGCCGCGCGCCGCCACGACCGCTCGCACCTCCGTGGATTCCAGCGCGCGGTTCAGCTCCTCTAAACGACGGTCGTCCGAGCCCGAAAGGTAACCCTGCCTTTGGAACAGACCGGGGTCGAACTCCACGTGAAAGTGCTCCGCTAAAAAACCCATTCCGCGCAGCACCAAGGTCCGGTCGAAGGGGCTCGAGGGTGCCACCACGCGGACTCGGT
>DASXTY010000682.1:0-5362 GCA_036505155.1 Polyangiaceae bacterium
CGCGCTCGGCGAGATGGCCGAGGGCTTTCTGGAACATGCGGGCGTGACGGCTCTCCGCAGGGAGCGGATCGTCAGCGGGCTTACCGGCACGATGAGCACCGAACCGATCGTCGTGGAAGCGGACGGGCCAGTGCCGTCGAGGGGCCCCGATCCGGATCCGGCGGAAGCCGCACGACGCGCCCTTGGCTGGAACCTGATTGGAGTCTCCGGAAAAGGCGAGAAGGAACGAGCGTTTTTTTCAGCGGCGGCCGACCTACTGAACGAGCCTAAGGTCCGCGCGCAGCTCGACAAGCAAAAAATGCTTCGGGACCTGTTGCCGACCGTCAAAGTAATCAAGGCGAAAGGGCTCACGCCCGAGGCGCAAGAATTTCAATTGTCGCTCGCCGATAAATTGTTCCGTGACACCAAGGCGCCCGCCGCGGGCGCCTCCAAAGCCGCTTCAAGTCAGCCTGACAAAGCCGGGAAGCCCATGGCGTATCTGGTGCTGATGCCCGAGCCCAACCGGATGTGGTTCGGGTTTTCAATGGACCGCGAGGTTCTCTACGAAAGACTCAAGTCATTGCGCACGCCCGCTGGTTCAACGCTGGCTACCCGGCCGGGTCTCGAGTCGCTAAAAACTGAAACCGCGAACTATGCCGGCTTCGGCACGCTGGCCGGTGGGATCAGTCCGTTTCTGAAAGCCCTCCCCGACAAGAAAGTGGGGGCATTGCTGGCCGGGGCTGCGCTTGCGAGCACTCCGTACCGCGGTCAAACCCCGATTGTGACCTTCCTCTGTATCAAACCCGGTGGAGCGCCGGTGCTGGTCTGGAAGGCGCGCATTCCGAAGGAAGTCTTTCAGGACGTTGCGGCGCTGGTGGTCACTTACTTTACGGGTGGGGGAATGCCGTAAAGCCGAGCTCATTCAATCCGAAAATTATCGTACCAAACCGTTCCCGATTCCTTTCGCTCGTGGCCGGATAGCGTCACCGACACCACGGAGACGGCTTCGATTCGCCTCAGATCCAACACCACCCGTTCCTGCTTCCTTTCCTCGCTCCCTTTGCCCTCCGCCCAGGTCCAGGTGCGCCTGGAGAACGGAAACGTCAAATGATTCCAGCCACTATTGAGGGGGCCATCGGGGCTGGTGTATCCCTTTTGCCGCGCGCCGACGCGCAAGGCGATCTCCCCTGGTTGAGTTCCGGGCGGAACATACGCGTCAAAAGACACGGCCTTCGCGGCGATCCACTTCTGAACCGGTTCGAGGCCCAAATACAAGCTCGGCCACTGGTAGTCGGAGAACTCATAGCGCAATGCGAGCGCGCGCCCCTTTCCGCCCTCGGGCGGATTCTGGGCTTGGATACGCACTCGTTCGTTCCAGCTGCTCCATGCAGTGGGAGCGTCGTCGGATTCGAAGTCCTCGAGCACGGCGGGAGCGGTTGTTTGCTGAATGGGTTCCCTGACGTTGGAGAGATCAGGGCGGATTAGCTCTACGTCGACTTTCTTCCCGTCCACGGAGACGGATAGGAAATGATAGAATTCCTTGGCGGGATCATGCAGCCCCATCTCACTGCCTCCGCCTCCGGTGATGTATTGCTGGATTCCGTAACGGGAATCCTTGTCGTACAGGTGATAATGACCGGCAAACACCGCGGTCACGCGGCCGGCCAGAGTCTTTACCAGCGCTTCCCACTCGGCCTTGTATTGGTAGTCCAGCGTTTGTGCCCAATCCTGGAGCTTTCCGTTGAGATAGGGGCGAAACACCGGCTTGTGCAGGAAGACGAAGCGGTTATCCCACCCCTGGTACTTTTCGAGCTCGGCATTCAGCCACTTTAGTTGCGCGCCGGCCACCCGGTCGACCAGCGTTTCGGTATCCAGAAAGAGGAACGCGCTCCGCTCTACCTCGACCGCGTAATAACGGCGTTTCGGTCCCATGACGTCGTCCCATACTCGCCCTGAGGTTTCATCGAACAGGTCGTGGTTGCCGACGACTTGGTGTACGGGAACCGGTTTTACCATAGCGAGCGCCTCGAAATACGCCTTCCACTCACGGCGGAGGAGCGCTTCGTTGTATTGGTAGCCCTGAATCTGATCTCCGGTGCCAATGATCAACCGCGGTCCTCTAGCTTTGATGGCTGCGAGAATCGCCCGGAATGTTTCCGGTTGCCGGATGTGGTAATCGCCCGAGCGGTTGTCGCCGAACACGGCAAATGTAAATGGCTTAGCCCGCGTAGGGGGGGCCGTAGGGGGGGCCGTGGGGGGGGCCGTGGGGGAGGCTGGTGCCGCGTCTTTCGTTCGTCGATAGACCGAGTCTGACGAGCCCGAGCCCTCTCTGCGACGACACGCGCTCTCCGCCGTAACCGCCAAGGCGGCCACTAACGCCAGGCTTCGCTTCAAACGGGGCGTTATGACGGATTGCATTCGCTCACATCGGACCTGCATTTACCACACCGGCTGAAAACTCTGGCAGATACCGAAATTTTCAGTGAGGACGTGACCATCGCGGGACTCCGGCCGAGTCTGCTATGAGTCATTGATCTGAGCAGTGCACCCATTCCACCCAGCGCGCGTTCTCGGCCGCAGGCTCCGCCGGCCGGCGCGCCCGGCGACCTCCTGATTCAGGAGGCCAGGGCTTCGCTCACCACGCTCGGGCAGCTGTCAGCGCATTCCGAGCTTTTGGGGAAGCCGGTGATTTCCGCCATCGCTGCGACCGCCGCCCTGGTGGAGCGCCGCCTGTCGCGGCGTGAGCTCTTGGTCATCCTGGTCGGCGAACGGGGGAGTGGGAGGAGCACATTCCTAGACGCCATCGTGGGCGACCGGGAGCTCGGCGCAGTGCTGAGTCAGGACCGGGCTGTGACGCAGTTGCAAAAGCGGCCGCTGCCGAGCTATCGGGCTAAATTCGCGAGTGGGGCAGTCGAAGACTTTTCTCGGCGCGCGCCGGATCGCACGCTCGAAATCGCCGAGCAGCTGAAGGACATCGATCTAGCCCTTTCCGATGCCGAGTCGGCTCTCGGGCGCTTGAGCGCGCTCGAGCCCGAAGAGGCCGAAGCGGTTCGCGAGCACCAGGCGCAGGCAGCCGAGGCTCGGAGCGCAGTCGAGCGCGCGACAAACGCACACCAGCAGCTCAGCGCCGAGCTTGCCGGCGTGAGCGACGAAGCCGAGCAGGCCGGGACGGCGCTTGCAGAAGTGGAGCGCACCGTTCCGCCCTCGATTCGGAACCGTCCGCCCTGGTGGGCGGTTTGGCTCTGGTTCTTTTACATCGTGTTCGCCTGGCTTCGCCGTGAGGTATGGTTGACCTATTCAGCCCGCAAACGTCGAGTAGATCGGGCACAGGAACGGCTGCTCGCCGCGCGCTCACAGGCGCAGTCCGCCGAGGAAGAACGAGCACGAGCCGAGAGCAGACTGTCAGAGCTGGTTCCCGTGCTCACAAAACTCCAAGCCGCGCACGCGCAAATCACCTCCGATCTCGGTGCTGCCCGCGAGACCGTCGAGCGGCTGCGCGCAGACGCCCAGGAGCAGAGGGCAGAACTCGCCAAACACGACGAATCGCGTTTGCGCCGTTTTTTCATCGATCTCAAAGCGGTGTTCGACCCGCGCGGTCGCGGGCACGACTTGGTGGAGATCGCAGTGGATTACCCGGCGAAGCTCTTGCCCGAAGATGTCGCGATCTTGGACGTACCGGGCGTTACCAGCGAAAGCTCGGAAGAGCAGGAGCGAGCGTGGAATCTCATCCGGGAAGAAGCCGACGGCTGCATTTTGCTCTCCGAGCTGGACCGCGCCGTTAGCGCATCGACCCAGCGTTTTGTGCAACGGCTTCGAGAGCTCGTCCCGCATGTGCTGCTGGTGCTCACCAAGATGGACCAAGCCTTCGCGGAAGCGGTCGCCCGGGGCGCGGAAAATGCCTGGGAGCAAGTGGAAACCGCGCGCCGCATCGGAACCCGCCGATTTGCCCGGGAAATCGGCAGAGATCCGGATTCCGTGCTTTCCATCGCGGTTTCCGCCGAAGCCGCGCTCCAGGGCGGCGGAACTCTGGCACGCCGCTTCGAAACCGAAGTGAGCAAGCTGTTTCAGCTCCTAGCACAGGAGCGGGCGCTGATTCTCGGCGCTCGTTGTGCCGGCGCCGTGCGGAGCTGCATTGCCAGCATCGCCGAAGCCGAAGCGCGCGGTGCCCAGGCTTACCAAGATCGCATCGTTCAACTCGAATCGCAGCGCAGTCCGGAGCCCGACGCATTTCGGACCGAGGAGCTCCAAGCGGCAGCAGGCGCCATCGACGAGGCCGCGCGGGAGGCGGTGGACCAGGCGTCGACAGCGGCACGCGACGGATTCAATTTGCTGCGCTCATCGAGTGCTCAGAAGATCCTCGACATCGCGCGCGCTCAAGAACTCCTCGACGCGGCGCCGCGCCTGGAGTCAGAGCTCGCCGAAGCGGCGGCCAAGGTTCAGGCCAACGCCTTCGAACAGCTCGAGGCGAACGTGAACGGAGCAGTGCAACGCATCGAAAAGGGAATGCTCGAGGCGCTCGAGCAGCGCTATCAGATTTTGCATCGCATACCAGCCGAAACGCCTACGGCAGCGCACTTTGTCCCCGCGAACCACCTTCCCGCTCCCGAAATGCCTTTAGAGCAGCGGGTTCGGGATGCCTGGTCGTCGCACAACCGATTGCGCGCCGCTCTGGGCGTGGGCGGCGTGGCGGTGGGAGCGGCGGTGGGCACCGCAGTGGTCCCGATTTTCGGCACCGCGGTCGGAGCCGCGCTCGGCGTGTTGCTCAACTTTTCCCGCACGCAGACTGCGCTAAAACGCAAAGTGGTGGCTGAGACTCACGAACCGCTGAACGCGCAGGAGCACTACTTGGTCGAAGCGCTCGAAGCCGCGCGCTCGAGCGCCGCCACCGTCATCCGTAACGCGCTCGACGCTTCCCTCCAGCGCGCCATGACCCGTTTCGCGCGCTGGATCGCAGAGCCCATCCAGGCCGAGCGCGAGGCGATCGCTCACGAACAAGCAAACTTAGCCGATCTAAGCCGGCTGGCCCGCGAGCTCCAACAACACGATCGTCGGGTGGCGGAGCTCATGCGTGCGGCGGTGGAGGAATCGGCCGGCTTGTGCCGTTAGGGTGCGCGAAATAAAGAGGCTCCGTTCACCCGCAGGGAAGCAAGCGGCGGAAAATCCTGATGTCGTCGATGGCACCGTTGAACTGCGCACGGGCGGAAAAATTGTTGAACATCCCCATCCTTGCCGAGATGCGCGCCGAGATGTCGATGGTTCCCGATAACGGCGCCTTGCCTTTGAGTTGACCGTCGATGCAAAAGCGCACTTCTCCGGCTCCGGTGTCGCGCACCATGCGATAAAAATGCCAGCTGCCGAACCCCGGAAGCGGAGTTTGAATGGT
>DASXTY010000683.1:0-3207 GCA_036505155.1 Polyangiaceae bacterium
ACAATCCCAGCAATGCGCCGGCGCCCAGCAAAAGAAGGAATCTAGCAAGCATGGCTGCCTCCAGACTCGAACTGTAGCAGGGATGCGATAGAAGAGCGTGGCCCATGAATCCGGAGCCGATAATCCGCGCATTCCCAAAAACAACGAGACTCGAGTCGAGCTCCTGTTGAATGGGGACGTGGTCAGTGGGTGGCTGCTCTGGTGCGCGCTCTGTATCGCTACCGCAAGCGCACAGCCGGCACCGGAAGTGATTCCGCCGAAGCAGCTCGAAACTCCAGCCGCGCAATATCCGGAAGGCGCCCAGGGCAACGCGGTGGTAACGCTGGAGCTCGTGATTGCCGAAGACGGGAGCGTCGCAAACGCCGTAGTGCGTGATGGAGCATCGCCTTTTCTAGAAGCGGCGGTTCAGGCAGTCAAAAGGTGGCGTTTCGAGCCCGCCACGCGCAACGGAATTGCGGTGCGCGTGCGGATCCTGGCCAAGGTGGCGCTCAAACAGCCGGTGCCACCAGCGGACCAAACGGGCAAACTGGCTGAGGCGGCTCCGTCGCCCGAGCCCGTACCGCGGGCCCCGACACCGAGCGAGCAGAGCGCAGGAAGGCTCGAAGTCAAAGTCGTGAGCGAGGAGCGCGAGGAGCTGGGATCGACGCACATTCCGCGCGAGGACTCGCGTCGAGTGCCGGGGGCGTTTGCAGATCCATTTCGGGTGGTCGAAGTGCTTCCGGGAGTCGCGCCAATCCTGAGCGGCTTACCCTATTTTTTCGTGCGCGGCGCGCCGCCCGGCAATATCGGTTATTACATCGACGGCATTCGAGTTCCCATTCTTTTTCACGTGGGCGCGGGGCCTGCCGTGATTACCCCCGCGATGATTGATCGCGTCGACCTATTTGCCTCCGTGTATCCGGCGCGCTTTGGTCGCTCGGCGGGGGGCGTGATGGCGGGCGAGACTTCGAGCCCGAGCGAGCGCGGGCGCGGCGAAGCTCAGGCGCGCGTGTTCGACGCGGGCGCTATGACCGAGCAACCGTTTGCTCGAGGAGCGGGGGCCGCTCTGGTTGCTGGTCGCTATAGCTACACCGGAGCGCTGATGTCGCTGGTCGCGCCAGCCTATTCTTTGGGGTACGCTGATTATCAGACGCGCATTGCGTATCGCACGAGCTCGCAGGACCGAGTCAGCGTGTTCGCATTCGGGGCGTATGACAAGTTACGCAACGAAGACCTCCGGCGCACGTTGCTGGATGTGTCGTTCCAGCGCGTTGATTTGCGCTGGGATCGCGAACGCTCCGGTAATCGGTGGCGGTTGGCGTCCACGTTCAGCCACGACCGTGCGCTCAACGCCGAAGAAAGCCTGACCGATGTGGGCTCGACCCTGGTCAGCACCGGGATCCGGGTGCGTTTGGAGCTCGACCAGAGGCAGTCGCGTAGAGTTCGACTGCGAGCGGGCGCCGACGCCGGCGCCGAGCGGATTTCGGGTGAGCGCGAGCAGCGCGGCAATGCTCTGGTGACCTTTCCGGCGCGCATCGATCACGCTGCCGGGATGTACGCCGACACCATCCTACGCGCCTCAAAGAGGGTCGAGTTCGTTCCCGGCCTGCGGCTGGATGCGCACAGAGCCAGGAGCGAAGACCACCTGTTTGTGGAACCCAGATTCGCTTCGCGCTTGCTGGTCACGCCCACCCTGGCGTGGGTCTCCGCTTTTGGGATCGTGCATCAACTGCCCACCGCGACCGTGCGCGTGCCGGGGCTCGGCCCGAGCGAGCTCGAATTGTCAGAGCAAGAGTCGTGGCAAGCCTCCGAATCGCTCCAGAGCCCGCTGCCTTGGCAGATGCAGGGCAAAGTCACGCTTTTCTACAACTTCATCGACGGCCGCAGCGCGAATGTTACCGGACGAACCTATGGCTTAGAGCTCTTTTTGCGGCGTGATTTCAGCCAGCGGTTTGGAGGATTCCTCGCCTATACGCTGTCGCGGTCGGAAAGGACTTTCAACCGAAATCGTTTCTTGTCGTCGTTCGATCGGACCCACGTGATATCGGCGGTTGCAGGCTACGATCTGGGACTCGGGTATCGCATCGGCGCCCGCACCTATTACACTTCAGGCAGGCCGTACGAAGTGGATTGCCCCACGCCCGATTGTGGGCCGGGTGATCCGATGGCTCCTCGTCCGTATGTCGGAAGGGGCCGATTGCCGCCTTTCGTGCGCGTCGATACCCGGTTCGAGAAGCGGTGGACCTTTCAATCCGGCGCGTGGCTGGCTTTGACTTTCGAGTGGTTCAATGCCCTGCTCGCTTCTGAAACCACCGACGTCGAGTGGTCTCCGGTGAGCGGGCTACAAAAGGAGACGCGAAGCCCCTTGACCCTGCCCAGCGTCGGCATCGAGGGTGGGTACTGACCCGCCGAATTCGTTCATAACGTCCCAGCGTCGCACACGATCGTCACCGTTACACCTGGCTGATCGGACCCTCCGACAAAGCGGAACGCCGGGTACACCGTGCCGGGCGCGCAGGCTCCCGACGCGAGCTCGGAAACTTCCGTCCAGCACCATCCGGGCGTGCAGCCGGTGCAGGTGAGATCGTTGCGGCAGGCTTCGAGCGCGGCACCCTCGAGCTGGACAATCTCACAGACTTGGAGCGAGGTCCCATTCACGCTGATAGTGCGTGGACGCCGGACGCCGTCGCTGTCGAGCGGGTCGAGCCAGCCGATGTCGGTGGGACAGGTGTAAAGCTGCTCTTGTGCCAGAATGCGACAAGATGCGGAGCCGCTCGAGCTTCGGACCGGAGGGTGGGAAAGACACGCCGGGGAGGGGCCGCCGAATTTCCAATCGACGGTGAACTGAACGCCGGAACCTGCGGGTAGATCCGCCTCCGACGAGGAGCAACCGCTCGCGACCAGGCTCGCCGCGATGAAGACGGGTTGCCACGGTAGGACATTTTGGAGAGCGGTTGGGGCACCCACCCTCTCCGATCTAGCATGCGTGCGATGCCTTTGGTTTTCGTACCGGACCGCGATAGCTTTTTTCTCTGGGGAAACGAGAATGTTTTCGCGGCGCTCCCCGGGCTCGATGGCTGCGGGCGGCCTGACCGCGTGGAGATCGTCACTCCCGAAGGTCGCCGGGCGCAAGAGGGTGTGATGCTTCCGCTTTTGGAGACCGCGGCACGGCTGGCCATGGTTCCCGCGTCGATCGAATTTCTTCCGGCCTCCGTGGGTATTTGGGTG
>DASXTY010000684.1:0-2409 GCA_036505155.1 Polyangiaceae bacterium
AGATTTACGGCTTGCATCACGGCGACGCCCAGCCTACCGAAGATGTCTACAAGAAGCTTCGCGACCAGGTGGATTTGGAGGCGCCGCGACGGCCGGCCGACGTGATTCGTTTACGGGTCCGGCCGGGAACCGACCCCGCCAAAATTGATCAGCGTTTTCTCGAGCAGTTTCGCGGCGAGCTCACCTTCGCGCGCAGCCGAGACGGCAGAAGCTTCGACTTCAGCGTGAAGGAGAAAGCCGAAAGCCAAATTCGTGAGCGGGCCGTCAGCCAGGCACGCGAGATCATTTTGCGGCGTGTCGACGAGCTCGGACTTCGAGAAGCTTCCGTCTCAACTCGAGACGAAGACATCATCGTTGAAGTGCCGGGCGAAGACGAGAAGAGCTTCGCCACCATTCGCGACATCATCAGCCAAACGGCGCGGCTAGAGTTCAAACTCCTGGATGACGAATCCGACTATTTCGGCGATCTTCGCGCCCGCTTGGAAGCCAAAAACGAGACGGCTCCCGTAGGGCTCGAGTTCTTGCGCGAAACCGCCCCGGTGGGACTCGGTGCCGAAAACGAGGCAAAGACCAAACAAATCAGCTTCGTGTTTCTGAAAAAGCAGCCTCAAGAGGACAGCAAACGGGCGCTGGGGCGGCTTCAAGCGTGGGTCAACACGCTGGTGCTACCCCCGGATCGCGAGGTGGGTTTCCAGCTCGAATATCAGACCGATCCGGATACGCTCAAGCAAACGGAATCCGGCTGGCGCACTTTTCTGCTCAAGAGCCGCGCTGAAATCACCGGAGACATGATCCGCGACGCGACGGCACAGCCGGATCAAAGCCGCGGCGCCCTGGGGGGCTGGCACGTGGCGCTGACTTTCACCGATCAGGGCGGGCGCATCTTCGAGCGAATCACCGGCGCCAACGTCAAACGTCGGTTCGCCATCATCTTGGACGGTCGCACCGAGAGCGCGCCGGTAATTCAGAGTCGCATTCCGGGTGGACACGCCCAGATCACTCTGGGATCGAGCGATCCGGAAGTGCAGCTGAAAGACGCGCGAAAGCTGGAATTGGTCCTGCGCTCGGGCGCCCTTCCCGCGCCGATTTCTCCTTCCAACGAGCAGCGCATCGGTCCGTCGCTCGGTCGCGACGCCATCAAGCTCGGCGTCCAGGGCGCGCTCGGCGGAAGCCTGTTGGTCTTATTGTTCATGCTGGTGATCTACGAGCGGGCTGGGGTCATCGCGAACTTGGCGGTGATCCTGAACTTGATTCTGCAGCTCTCGATTTTGGCCACTTTCGGGGCTTCCATGACGCTCCCGGGGATTGCGGGCCTGGCACTCACCGTGGGTATGGCGGTCGACAGCAACATCATCATCAACGAGCGGATTCGAGAGGAGCTCGGACTGGGTAAGAGTCCACGAGGCGCCGTGGAGATCGGTTACCGGCGCGCGCTGAACGCAATCATCGACGGTCACGTGACCACAGTGATCGCGGGACTGGTGCTCTGGCAGTACGGGACTGGGCCGCTGAAGGGCTTCGCGGTCACCCTGGTGGTTGGCGTGGTGTGCAATATCTTCACCGGCGTCGTGGTGAGCCGGCTGATGGTCGACTTTTGGGTGAGGACGCTGAAGCGGGGCGCGACCCTGGACTTGGGCTGAGCCATGCGACTTTTCAAGTCAGGCCGCATCTACGACTTCATGAGCGTGAGGCATTATTGGATAGGCTTCAGCTTTTTCCTGATTGGGCTCGCGCTGGTGCTCTTGTTCATGGGCAAGGCCCACTTGGGGACCGACTTTTTGGGAGGCACCGAAATCGAAGTCGCCTTCACCAAGCCGGTGGACGTGGGCGAAGTCCGAAGTGCCGTGCACCGGTCAGACTTCTCAGCTCCCAGCGTGGTCAAGGTGGACGACCCGAAGCACCCTTTTCGCTACCTGATTCGGGTGCACGAAGTCTCCACCATCTCACAACCCAAGCGACAGCAAATTGAGAGAATCTTGTGCTTGACCGGCCCGCCTGGCGACTGCCCCGAAGAGCGCCGCTCCAGCGAGGTCCGCTTCAGTCCCGGTGGCGACAAGATCACGGTGCGTTTTCGCTCCACTCCGGACCTCGCCTGGGTAAAAACGCGCATTTCGGCGGTTAAGGGAATTTCACTCCGCCCCGGCGAAAATAACCCCTTCATTCAAAACGCGCGCGACAACAAAGTCGAAATCCAGCTGATGAGCAAGGGGGATCAGCTCATGGCGGGCTTGCACAAATGGCTCGGAGCCGATCGGGTCCCCCAGCACTCCCTGCGTACCGAGTGGATCGGACCGCGCGCCGGCGCGCAGCTCCGCGACAGCGCCATAAAAAGCGTCGCCATCTCCATCGTGTTCATCATGGTGTACATCGCATTTCGCTTCGATGTGCGATTTGCTCCCGGCTGCGTAG
>DASXTY010000685.1:0-1649 GCA_036505155.1 Polyangiaceae bacterium
CCGTCTTTCCGATGCACATCAGTTCGCTCACCGCCACCCCGGCCATCGACGGCGTGACGCCTACCATGCTTTCCACGGACGGCAAGGTAATTATTGTCGGCACGAAAGCTTTGCTCGAGGCCCGGCTCACCTCTATCGGCCGCGAACTGACCGTTTACGGGCGGCCCGGCACGTACTTCCTTCAGTACTCGACGAATCTCGCTAATCCGGTCTGGACCTTAAGGGGACAGATTTCGATCCCCAGCACGAACTTGTTCCGCGTCGTCCCGACAGGCAACACCCCGTCCACAAACGTCAATGGTATCTTCCGCGTGCGGCAATAACCCTCTTATGCGCTCGGTATTTTTCCTTCCGGTTCTCCTTAGCGCGATGCTTTTGCCGCTTTGCGCCTTCGCCCAGGCGGATGAACGCGAGGAAATCGTCACGCTCACCGAGCAACTCCGCAAAGAGCCGGCCAAAGTGGCACTCTACCTCCGCCGCGGCGATATGTATCGCACCATCCAGAACTGGGACGCCGCTCAAGCCGACTACGATTACGCTCGCTCCCTCGACCCAAAAATCGACGACATCGACTTCCTTAAAGGCCGCTTGTTTCTCGAAGCCAATTGGCCTCTCTCCGCGAAGATTGCTCTCGATCGCTTCCTCGCAACGCACACCAATCACGTCGACGCGCTGATCGCCCGCGCGCGTGCCCAATCCAAGCTCGGTCTTCGGGCCGCTTCTGCGCAGGACTATTCGCGCGCGCTTCAGCTCGCGCCGCAATCACAGCCCGAGCTTTACATCGAACGCGCCCAAACCCTGGCGGGGCGAGACTCTGGGGTAGGGCGAGGCGTCCCTGCCGAGCCGCTGGTGGGGCGAGACTCCGTCGAGCCGGGCGCCGCAAATTACGCGAACGAAGCCCTGCAGGGGCTTGATGAGGGCATCAAAAAACTGGGACCGCTAGTGACACTTCAGCTCGCGGCCATCGATATTGAACTCGGCCAAAAGCGCTACGATGCCGCCCTCGAACGCGTCGAAGCCGCCGCTGCCGCCAGTCCAAGGAAAGAGACTTGGCTCCTCCGCAAAGGCGAGATCCTCCGTGAAGCCGGCCGTCCTGCCGAGGCCCGTGCCGCTTTCCACAGTGCCCTGCAAGCTATTGAAACTTTGCCGCCCGCCCGCCGCAACGTACCCGCCATGGCCGCTCTGGAAAAACGCATTCGCGAACAATATCAGGCCGTCAAGTAGCCAGAGAGCCGATTGGTCGACGCTTTTTGGAACTTGGAACCTGGAGCTTGGACATTTCGCCCTTCGGGCAGCGGCACCCCTCTGGATTCTAAAAAAATGCGGCTTTGGCCGCTCTCCTCATTAGTGCGGTATCCATTCCGCAATAGTTATTACTTCGCGCCGCTCCGCTCTGCTGCTCACCTTCCTGGTGAATCGAAAATCAAAAATCGGAAATCGGAAATGTGAAAGTGCCTCCGCCATCCTTGGCTCCGGACAGTTTGGTCCTTCTTTGACTCGGAAGGAAAGCTCCGCA
Organism: Polyangiaceae bacterium; assembly: GCA_036505155.1. Classification (GTDB taxonomy): domain Bacteria; phylum Myxococcota_A; class Polyangia; order Polyangiales; family Polyangiaceae; genus DASXTY01. The sequence continues at coordinate 1,517 of DASXTY010000685.1, forward strand.
AGCGCGGCTGCGCGCTGACGCTGCTCGCGCCCTTGTCGTAGATCCCGACCCCTCGGGGCTCCGCCAGAACCATTTAGTCTGCGCGTGCCGAGGACAGCACCCGCAGAATTTGTTGTCCGTCCGCTTCGTAGCC
>DASXTY010000686.1:0-3847 GCA_036505155.1 Polyangiaceae bacterium
AGAAAGGCAGCCCATTCGCGAGCATCCTAGAGTACTCGATTCGGACTCGGGATGAGGAGGACCGGTCCTCGCGATCGAGCTTTCCGGAACTTCGCTGGCAGCCCCTGGCGGACGTGGTGATTTCGCGCGAAGTAGCGCAAATCCGTTTCGAGCTTGCGGGGGTCGCGGAAACCCAACTCGAGGTTCGCGTTTTGGGCAAGGTAGTTCGCGTTTTTGGTCATCGACCGGCGCCCGAGCTGGGCAAGGAACAAGTGGGTTTGGGGTACCTCCAAGCGGAGATCCTGTACGGCGCCTTCGAGCGCAGCATCGAGCTCCCCTGGCGAGCCGACCCGGAGCGAGTGCGGATCGTGAGTCGCGCAGGTCTGTTGCTGGTCGAGCTTGAAAGACAGGAGCCGAGCGCAGAGCGGGATCCGGACCCACAGTCACCGAGGACGCGCGATGGATAATGACTCTTCCTCGCTCGACCTCGAGCAAGTCGTGCGCGCTCGGGCTCTGCCAATCCTACCGGCGCCGGAGATGGTGCTGTTCCCGTTTGCTACCGTTTCTTTGAGCGTCGAGCGAGACGGCCTGACCCTGGTGAACGACGCGATGACCGCGGACCGACTCATGGTCGTGGTCCATCAAAAGAACGTGGGGACGGAGAAACCAAACCTCGGAGACCTCAGCGCTGTCGGTACGCTTTCCGTCATCGTGCGCATGGTGCGGCATGGAGACGAGTCGGCGCATGTGCTGGTTCGCGGTTTGGCTCGGGCGCGATTGCTCAGTCTGGAAGTCGGCAAGCCCTATCTTTTGGCAAAGGTCAGCCTGCTCGAGGACCAGGATTCCGGGGGCGTCGAGCTCGAAGGCTTGGGCAAGGCTGTGCTGGATCAGTTTACCCAGCTGGTTAACTTGAGCGACGAAATGCCGAGCGAGCTGGCGATATTCGTGCGCAATGTACAGCCGCTCGGGGCCCTGGCAGACGTGGTCGCGGCCCTCACGGAGCTTTCAGTGCCAGAAAGACAGCGTCTGCTTGAAGAGTTGTCCGTGAAAGATCGACTCAGCGCGCTCGCAGGGCAGCTCGGACGCCAGCTTCAAGTGGCAGAAGTCGGCCAGAAGATACAGGCCCAAGTCCGCGGCAGCATGAACCAGCAACAGAAGGAGTTTCTCCTTCGCCAGCAGCTGGAGGCAATTCAGAAAGAGCTCGGCGAGAAAGGCGATGTCGGTCGGGAACTGGAAGAGCTGAAACAAAAGCTGGACCAGGCCGAGCTACCGCCGGCAGTTCGCAAGGAAGCCGACCGCGAACTAAGACGGCTGGCCACCATTCCCACCCAGTCCCCGGAGCACTCGGTGGCTCGCACCTACCTGGATTGGCTCGCCGACATGCCTTGGGCGGTTTCCACCGAAGACAATCTCGACCTCTCCCACGCGCGCGCCATCCTGGACCAGGACCACACCGACTTGGACAAGATCAAGGAACGCATCCTGGAATATCTCGCAGTACGCCACTTCAAACCGGATGCGCGCACACCCATCGTGTGTTTCGTCGGCCCGCCCGGCACCGGAAAGACCTCTTTGGGGCGCTCTATCGCCCGTGCTCTGGGCCGCAAATTCGTGCGCCAGTCATTGGGCGGGGTGCGCGATGAGGCGGAAATCCGCGGCCACCGACGTACTTATATCGGCGCCATGCCGGGGAACATCATCCAGGGCATTCGCCGCGCCGGCTCCAACAATCCGCTCTTCATGCTGGATGAGGTGGATAAACTTGGGATCGACTTCCGAGGAGACCCGGCTTCGGCTCTGCTCGAAGTGCTCGACCCGGAGCAAAACTCAAGTTTCGTGGATCATTACCTTGACGCTCCATTCGATCTGTCGAAGACCCTATTTATTTGCACCGCAAATATCCTGGATCCGGTACCGCCAGCGCTGCGCGATCGCATGGAAGTCATAACGCTGTCCGGTTACACAGAGCAGGAGAAGCTTGCCATCGCGCGCCAGCATCTGATTCCCAAGTCGGTTCGAGAAAGCGGGCTCGAATCACTCGGGATCGAGATTACCGACGGCGCAGTCACCAAGATCGTGCGCGAATACACCGGCGAGGCCGGGCTTCGCAACTTGGAGCGCGAGCTTCAGGCCTTGCTCAGAAGGACGGCCAAATTGGTAGCGGAAGGGAAGGAGGCCACCCGCACCATCGACGAAGCGCGCGTGCGCGCGCTCTTAGGTCCAGAGCGCTTCAACCTGGGGCGAATTCAGGCTCTGAACGAGCCGGGCGCCGCCTTGGCCCTGGCTTGGACTCCGAGCGGCGGCGAAGTGCTCGTCATCGAAGCAACGGCGATGCCTGGCCGTCAGGAGCTCCTCTTGACCGGAAAGCTGGGCGAGGTGATGAAAGAGTCGGCGCTAGCCGCTCTCTCGTACGTGCGCTCGCACGCCTCCGCGCTGCGCATCGATCCGAAGCGTTTTGAAAAGACCGACGTGCACGTCCACATTCCGGCCGGCGCCATCGCCAAAGACGGTCCCTCCGCAGGCGTCGCGCTCTGCGCCGCGGTGGTGTCGTTGTTCACGGGACGGCTGCCCGTACCCAAAACCGCGATGACCGGCGAAATCACGCTCCTAGGACGAGTGCTCCCGGTTGGCGGCGTCAAGGAAAAGGTGCTGGCGGCGCATCGTGCCGACCTCACCCGCGTGCTCCTGCCGCTCGAGAATCAGAAAGACCTCGAAGAGGTTCCTCCCGAGGTGCGCGACGCGCTGACCTTCCTTCCCGTTGAACGACTGGAACAAGCGCTGGAGCTGGCTCTTTCGCCGTCAGCAGAAAAGCCACGGCAAGTGCCGGACGTGTCCGCTGATCGCAATGCCGATGTCGGCTCTGCGACTGGATCCCAAAGCGAGAAAGCCGCTGCGGGACTCCACCGGGTTAGACGCAGCTAGCGCAATTCGTGCGCAGACGCAATTCCTGCGCGGAGGACCCGCTTGACTTCGAGCTGGCAAAGCGCTTTCTAATCCGGTGTTTCAAATGAAGGCGTTTTTCTGGGGTGTGGCAGCGCTTCTGCTGTTGGCCGCGCCGGCGCGAGCCGACGACGGCGAGCAGCTTTTCATCATGAAGGGCTGCATTGGCTGCCACGGCGTCGGCGCCCACGGTGGTGCCGGACCAGATCTAGCCGCCACTCCTCTCTCCCTACAGGAGTTCACCCAACAAGTTCGCTCACCAAGGCGACGGATGCCGGCGTTCCCTACAACCAGCGTCACCGATGCGGAGCTCCAGAGGATTCACGCATACCTCAAAGCGCTCTCCGCCAAAAAGGAGCGCCTGGTTGAGCCTCCTCAAGGCGAGCAGACCACCGCTTCCTGCATCGACTGTCACCGAAAGCACAATCCCACGCTGGTCGCTCAATATGAATCGTCCGCCATGTTCAAACCTGGGCGCCAGAATCCGCACGTCTCAGGAACCATGCCAGAGCCGAACTCCTGCGCCGTTTGCCATGGCACCAACCATACGGAGATCACCAAGGTTCACGGGCGCGTATCGGAAAAGACTTGCGGCGCGTGCCACGCGGAGATCTACCAAGAGGCCGTGACAGACCTCGGCCACTCCTACGGACCAGGCCCCGCCGGCATCGGTGGTAACTGGGACCGGAACATCAAAGTCCCCCATTACGCCCAGATGCCGAGAAAGGTCATGGAAATGGGGTGCGATCCCTGCCACGCTCAGGCGGGCGCCACCGACGAGCCATACTGGGATCCAGCCACCAAACAATATCAGGATCTTTCGAGCCTCCCGTACCGCAACGGCTGTATTGCCTGCCATACTCGTCACCGTTTCGACCCTTCCGAAGCACGGAGGTCCGAAGCATGCATGACCTGCCACATGGGGCCC
>DASXTY010000687.1:0-2265 GCA_036505155.1 Polyangiaceae bacterium
GTCGACAGTTTTCAAAACTACCAGTTTGCGCGCTGGACCAACACCAGCGGCAGCGCAAAAACGTTGCAAATCAAGCTTCAGATGTGGCTCTGGTCCGGTCTCAGCTCGAGCTTCTTCGGGCTTGCCTGGTCATCGAGGCCATAAGCGCAACCAAGCCGGGCGCTGAACCATGCGACGCGATCGAATTCTGATTCTTTTCGTCATTCTGGCAGCGGCAAGAGCGCTCGACTGCGGGCAGGTCGTGACTTCGCCCGGCGGAGGGGGCGGAGCTTCAGCTCACGGGGGGAGCGGCGGTGCGGCGGCGGCGGCGGATGCCGCCACCGACGGCTGCGCGCCCGCTTGTTGCGATCCCCAGATCAAAAATACGATTCAGCTTTCCGATTGCTGTCCGGTACTACCCCCTGAGCCCATTCGTCAAAGCCAACCGACCGGGTGTTACTACTTCGTTCAGCAACGCTACGACGAGGCACAAAATTGCCTTGGGCAGGTAAGGATCATAGGGTGTGAGTGTCGCACAGGTCTCGTGGACTACTTGACCAGCTGTTACGTCAGGTCAAGTTCGGACGGCGGTCGGGAGGTTTGGCTGAGCGACGTCAACGATCCCCTTGAAGGCCTTCTCTTTGCACAGGGATTCGTCCGGTGCGAATCAGCGCCGGGGTTCGACCCGTTCCACGCGCCCCAGTGTGCTGACGGAGGATGAGCTCGAGCTACCTCGGCCAGCTGCCGCGTAAGCTCGATGGCGTGGACTTCGGCGCTATCGAAATTCGCGCGGTGGCGCGGAAGTTTTGCGCGCCCTAGTGTGCGCGCCCCACCCCGAAAAGGATCCGAGTGCCTGTGCCCCTGCCGCCGCCGCTGCTCCCGCCGCAGCCCTGCTCCCGCCGCCATCGTCAGTTTGCGTCTCCCTCCGTTTGTAATAGTAGGCATCCCAGTCCCCCGAGCCCGCGAGGTACCCGTACCACGTGGTGCAGTTGTACAGCTCCTTTCGGAGCAAACCACCGCCAATCCGTCGAAGCTGCTTGGGCTCGCGCGCTTTCAGATGCTCACGATGTTCGGGCGCATCGATCTGGTTCGACCCGGCGAAAGCGAGCTGATCCTTCCAGAGTCCGAAGACCTCGGTGCCGTACGCGTGATCACGGAAAAGCTCGACGACGCCAACTTCACCGCCCGCTTCCTCGTTGCGTTTGACGGGGAGCCGCTGCGCGTCGGAACCAGTGAAATCCGAGAGCACGGCCTGAAAGGGCAGTGGAGCACCCAGCACCTAACTACCCAGGACTACCGACACGGTAGCATGGGCCTTCCCTGGCCGTGCCGGGTCTTCGAGCTGAACCAGTTCGGCAGACGAGATCAAACGCCGCGCACGCCGCTGACAAGCCAGAATGGCCAGCGACCTGATCCGAAGACTGGGCGAGTTCAGGCCCTTCCACGGAGACAGGGACGCCAGGCTGCACGCTCTGCTGCTCTTTGTTTGGGACTACACGGCCCGTCTGGACGGTTTCCGGAAAACGGCGTCGGGTATCGAGATAGGCGTCCAAGGGGACGACGTATCCAAAGTTGCCGTCGCGGGTAAAACGATCTCGGCCGATGGCACCTCGGAAACCTTTGGAGTTGCGGCGTCAACGCCTGGCCTCTTGCTGCCGCGCCCAGGCATCCAAGGGATCGAGGCCGGATTGTTTGTCGGGACGATCCAAGTTGACGGGGACCGCGTGGAGTTTGCCGAAGATGACCTATCGTCGACAGGAGAAAGCAAACAGCGTCCTCGACCGCGACCGCGGTCGCATTGAATTCGTCGACATCGGCGTGCCCCCGGATCAACGATCCCCAATCCGATTTACGTTCTTTGAGAAGCTGCGATGCGCTGGGAAGGACGCGACTTCGAGGTCGCGGTGGTCTGAACCCGTAAACGTGCCCAGCGGCGGTGGCGGAAGCAGCGGCGGCTACAGGAGCGGTAGCCAGTGGCTGTGGCTGCAGCAGCGGCTGGAGCAGAACCAGGAGCTGTGTCGGTGGTGCTCGGATGCTTTTCGGAGTGGGTGCGCACGCCAGGCACCGGACCTTGGCACTGAGTACGCCGGCTCGCCATTCACCGACGCGACAGCCCGAACACCCGCGCCCCGAGCCCATCGATGGCTTCGAGCGCCGCCGCAGCGTCTGCCTCGGAGACGAAGCCCCAGGCGATCGCAATGCCGATTCCTGCCTGCTTCGTACAGCGAACCGCGCGCGGTTTCGAAGCGCAGTCGGGCGTTTCCGGATGCCGTGCCGAAGGCTTCC
>DASXTY010000688.1:0-3861 GCA_036505155.1 Polyangiaceae bacterium
GGGCCAGGACAGGATGAGCTTCCAGCGGTCAGTGCGCAACATATAGGAGGGCCCGTGGCGCGCGCGCTCATAGCCGCGACCGTGCATTTCGGCGAAGGTCCCTGCGCGCACGAAATCGGACCGCAGGTCGACGCCGGGCAAGTCGGGCGCATTCAGTCCCGCCGCCGCTAGCAACGTCGGCACGACGTCCACCAGTTCCGCCGCTCGCCGGTCCTCGCCTCTTTTCCCAATGCCTGACCCAGCCAATATCAACGGCACTCGGACCGCACCGTCGTACAGACAGTATTTGCTAAATCGTCCTCCTCGAGCGCCGAGCATCTCTCCGTGATCAGAAACAAATACGACTAAGGTGTTGCCTTCGAGCCCGAGCGCGGTTACATGCGCGAGGACGCGTCCCAATTGGGCGTCGGAAAAACTGCAAACGGCCCGGTAGCGCAGAATGCACCTACGACGCTCGCGGGAATCGAGCCCCTGCCACCAGCCCCGCCAGCGCTCAGCGGGCCGAGCATGCCCTGGAGGCTCGGCTGTCCAGGGCGGCTCCGGCGAGTCTGAGATTGCGTCGAGATCATACAACTCCTCGTATCCGTCTGGGACATTGAATCCAGGATGCGGCGCGTGCAAGGTTACGTACCCGAACCAAGGGCGCGGGTCATTCTTCCGCTCGTTCAGCCACTCCATCGCACGGTCAGCCAGCCAAGCCTCCGGATGCAGCCTGCCCGGCACCGCGCTGACGCGGCCGGCGTACCCGGCTGGGTCCTCGCCGCCGCCACCAAATCCCCGCCGCTCGGCCGCCAGCACCGCCGTAATCTCGGGCTCCTCCTCGCTCATCACCCGGTCCGCAGGCCCGGGACCATCGCGGCGGTTTGTGACGATCGTTTCGAAGCCGTGCCGGGAGGCGCGGACCGGAAAACCTGCCTCGAAAAAGGGTTCGCCCTCGTAGAAGTGAGTGCCGCCGAACGCGGCGGTGGCATACCCAGCGGCCGCTAGCCGTTCGGCGATAAAGGGTGCCGGCGCCCTTTCGTGGTCCGCGATCATCTGAGTGTTGTGCCGCGTGCCCGCCTGCGATGGGTAGAGTCCGAGCAGCATCGAGTACCGACTGGGCATGCACATCGGCACCTGACAGACCGCGCGCGTAAAGTGGCTGCCCCTCGCGGCTAACGCATCCAGATTCGGGGTCTTTAACCCGGGCGTCACCCGCCCCAGCGCGTCCCAACGGTGCTGATCTGTCTGGAGCAACAGGAGATTCGGCCGTTCCGACTCACCGATAGTTGCCGCCATGCCTGGGCAGCATAGCACCGGGGCGCGGGCGAGACATTGGGCGAATCACCCAAGCATTACCTGATCCAGCATCGCATCGAAAGTGCCAAGCAGCTATTGGCTCGCGCAAAAATGCAGATTAGCTGGCGCTAGCGCGCTGCGCGCCGGCGCGAGGAAGGCGACGTTGGCTCTTCGTTTTCGTCCGCGGCCGCCTCCGCTTGCTCGACGCCGGCTTCCACGTTGGATTCGCTCACCGGGCTCGCTTCGGAATCGGGCGAGGTCTCCGGCCGATGGGCAAAAGTGCGGGCTGCGCGTCGCGCCTTGATGAACTCCGCAAACGCGGTGACCTTTTCCAAATCGCGGACGCCCAGCGTTTCCGTCAGATCGCGCAGTTGTGTGCGCAATGTTTCTGCGCTTCGGCCGCGCCGGCCCCCGAGCTCAGCCTGCGAAATGGGGGCGGTATCCTGAGCGGGCACCGGCTCCGGCGGTCGGGCTGGACGGGGTACAGGTCGGAGCGCATGGGCGCTGAGCCAGGCCTCCATGAACACCCGCAAGCGTTCGCTGCGAAATGCAAACCAGCGCTCTCGCTCCGGTCCGTACGACATGAGCACGTCTTTGAAGCGCCGAAATGCGCCTTTTCCGTCGATGGCAACGGTGAGTCGATCGCGCAGCTCTGGGTCTTCGACCATGGGGATGAACCGTTCCATCCAACGGTATTGCTCGCGCGAGCTCACTGGCTCCACGCGCATGTAATTGGTGTCGGAAGCGATGCGGGCGTGCATCTCCGGGTCGGCGATTCCATCCACCACGCGCAATACTTCGCCAGTGCCGAGATGCAGGTAGCTGTGCACTTCTGGAGCGTTGTTCTCGAAGGCGTCTTCCAGAGCCTCCCAATCCATGGGCACGTCGCGTATGAGAGCTCCCTCTTGTAAAGTGCCCGTTTCCGCATCAACCATCGTTTCCTCTTCTTCCTTGGCCGTAAACTATCACTTTATCCCGCAGCGGCCGGGCCGCCAGTACCACGAGCCCGCCGAATTGCATCGCGCCACAACTCAAGAATCGAGTTTCGCTGCTCCTCGTTCATGTCCACGCCAAAGGTTTTTTCTATCTGAACCATCTTGGCCGCGTCGCGGCCGCCAGCGAAGAGGCCGGCTCCTATTCCTGCCAGCATCGCCGCGCCGCGCGCGGTCGTTTCGAGCTCGGCGGGGCGCTCCACCAAGACCGCCGAAATATCGGCCTGAAGCTGCATTAGAAGATCGTTCGCGGCGGCCCCTCCGTCAACCCGCATCCTGGAAATCGGCCGCCCCAGGTCATCCGCCATGGCGGTTAGGACGTCGTTCACCTCCAGTGCAATTGACTCGAGAACGGCTCTCGCCAAGTGGGCGCGGGTGGTGCCGCGCGTGAGCCCGCAGATCAATCCTCTGGCGCTCGGGTCCCAGTGCGGGGCGCCGAGGCCGGCCAGGGCCGGGACGAAAACCACGCCCCCGGTGGAGGTTACCGAACCCGCCAGCGGCTCGATCTCCGAAGCGGTTCGGATTAGGCCCAGACCGTCGCGCAGCCACTGGACCGCGGCGCCGGCGACGAAGCAGCTGCCCTCCAGCGCATAAACCACTTGGTCGCCGATTTGCCAGCCCAGGGTGGAAAGAAGCCCGTGGTGGCTTCGGGTCGGCTGGCTCCCGGTGTTGACCAAGAGAAAAGCACCGGTTCCGTAGGTACATTTCGCCTCGCCGGCTGCAAAACATCCCTGGCCGAACAGCGCTGCGTGCTGGTCGCCGGCCACACCGGAAATCGGGATCCCATCCGGTAGCTCGGGCAGGGCACGTGTGGTCGCTATCCGGCCCGCGCTGGGCGTGATGGTTGGCAGAACCGCCTTCGGAATGCCCATGAGGTCGCACATTGTCGCACTCCAAGTGCGCGTCCCAAGATCCATGAGCAGCGTCCGCGAAGCGTTGGTTACATCGGTGACGTGAGGAGCTGCGCCCGCGCCGCCTCCGGCCAGTCGCCAGACCAGGTAGGAGTCCACAGTGCCGAAGGCGAGCTCTCCGGCATTGGCGCGCTCTTTAGCCCCGTCGACTAGGTCCAGCATCCACCTTAGCTTGGTCGCAGAGAAATACGGGTCGAGGACCAGACCGGTCGTGGCTACGACAGCCTCTTCATGGCCGGCGCGCTGAAGCTCACGGCAGAAGTCCGCGGTGCGTCGGTCTTGCCAAACAATTGCGGGATGAACCGCCGCGTCGGTTCGGCGGTCCCAGAGCAGCGTGGTTTCCCGTTGGTTGGTGATTCCAATCGCGCCCACGTCTGCGCCTCGAATCCCGGCCTCCCGAAGCGCCTCGCGAAACGCGTCCACGACGCTCGCCCAAATCTCGTCTGGGTCGTGTTCCACCCACCCCGGCCGTGGGAAATGCTGGGGGAATTCGCGGGTGGCCTTGCCCCGGGTGGTGCCATCGCTCCCGAGCACCATGACCGTGGTGCCCGTGGTTCCCTGATCGATGGCTAAAATGTTGGCTGTCACGGTGCGCCGGCGAGCGGCAGCTGCCGACTCGACTTGGTCAGGCTATCAGACTCGGCGGCGCGTGCGGAGCGCTCCAGTCCCGCCGGCCCGAA
>DASXTY010000689.1:0-2031 GCA_036505155.1 Polyangiaceae bacterium
ATCGAGCGCCCAAATCACGAGCACGTCGAACGTGCCGCGGTGCGCCTCCTCGAGGAGCTGGGCCAGCGCGGGCCGATGCTTGTCGCGGCTTTCGACCTCCACCCGCGCGCTGACGAGCTCGTAGCCGCGCGCGGCGGCCAGGCCTCGCATCGAGGGGAGCTGGTTGGCGAGCTCCTGGTCCGGCGTCGAAACCCGCAAATACACGGCTGCACGTCGCTTCAACGCCCTCGAAGGTACCACTTCGGGTCAACTTCGACCCCCCTTCAACTGACACGCGTGTCAGTTGGCCGGGTTTTTTCGGTTGTGTTTCGGGTGGTTCGGCCCTCAAATAGGCAACTGCCCCCCGAGGCGCCAACCAAGGGAGGCAGCATGGCCCCGCAGCCGCCAACAACGGCCCGAGGCTTCGTTCACCAGGAAAGGGGTTCCCGATGACATCGCTAAGCGTAAGACCGTCCGCCGCCCGAGTCACGTGTTTTCGCCGTGCCGAGCGGACAAAAAACGACGTCTTTTCCCGGCGGAATTTGCTTGCCGCGAGATCGCATAAGAACGGTTATGTTCGCTTTTTCTTCACTACACACTTCGTGAAGATTGATTGCGAACCTACCAGCCGAGAGTACCACATTTCGGGGGGCACGCGATGAGTCCGCAGGATGTACGGCTCCTGCAAGCCCTCCGCGACAAGGCAAACAAAGCGGAAGCGAAGCTGGAAGCGCTGAGTGAGCTCCTGGACGATCTCGACCTGACGGCCGTGCGCAAGCCTGACGGCGCCCTGATGTGGCCGTCGGAGCAAGTGGTGCTCGTTTTCGGCGAACATCTCGAGCGGCGAAAGCGTGAAGCGGACGAAGCTGTCGGAGAGCTCGTGCAAGTCGTGAAACGCGAGCTGAGAGGGCGCCCGTCATGAAGTTGACGGTCGAAGTAGAAGCCCGCACCGAAGCCATTTTGAAAGCCCTGGGCTCGGGCGTCGGATGCCAAACAGCCGAAGAAACGCTCGACTACATCATCATGAGCATCGTCGATGGTGTTCGGCGGCCAGGCTCGTGGGAGCGACAACTTTTGCCATCGCTCTTTGGTGAGGGACTTTCCAAAGCGGAGCGCGTGGCCGGATGAGCGCGCCGGGTTCACACGATCGCGCGGCCGAAGTGGTGGCCCGTGCTCTGCTCGAAGAGGGGGCCACGAACCTGCAAGCGAAGCTTGGTGCTCACGTCGCTTCGTTCGGTGACCACTGCTGGCAGACTGACTCGGTCGTGAGAGAAATGCTCCGCCGCTCGGATGGCCGGCTCTACCACCGCGAAAGCATCGGGCGAGCTCGCCGTCTCATGGCTCGACGTGGCTGGATCGGCTCGACGCGCGTCTTTCCCTTGCAGGTACCCCAAGGCGCGCGCTTCCGGTCGACGCACGGCACGACCTCGAAGCACATTGCATGGAAGGTGCTCGGACTGCGCAACCCCGTCACGCGCGGGGAGCGACGCGAGCGAAAGAAGCAGGCCCAACGCATCGAGCGGATCGAGCACGAACAGCCGTTCACTCCCCGCCGTCGCGTTGCGTTGGAGCCTGACCTCGTTGCCCTGGTCGGCGGTATCGGATCGATGCCGGTGCCGCCGACCAGGGCGAAGCGCTCGCCCCTCGAGCGGCCCGTCCATCGTGAGCGTGACCATCAGGTCGACCTCGAGTCGCGGGCGGCCGATGCCCGTCGCCGGCTCGCCGAATGGGCGGCCGAGAACGAAGCGCGCAGCCCACCCTAGGCTCGCGCGTTCAGTCCCTTCTATTCGCACGTGCCCTTAGGCACGGGTGTCTCTTGAGCACGGGAAATCGGCGCCTGGACGCCCTAGCAGGGGTGATCTTCGCCCCACTGCGCCCCCGAACAGTTGCGGAGAGCCTCTGGGGGGAGCCCGAGCATGTGGGTAATGTTGGATCGGACCCAACCCTCAGACAGCTACCTTCGAAATCGCCCCCCTACGGGGGTTAAGAAAGAGGAGAGCGAGCCCTGGCGGGCTCGGTGCGGACTCGCCCCTTTGGGGCTCGGTGCGGCCC
>DASXTY010000690.1:0-3028 GCA_036505155.1 Polyangiaceae bacterium
CGTCGTAAATCGCGTTGATGTGCTTGCTGGCGATCTTGGTCACTTCGATCTGTCCGAAATCGGGCATAGCGTATGCTCTGAGTCGCGCGATTTCGTCCTTGGCAACTTTGACGCCGTCGGTCACGCGCTGCTGGTGAACACGCTCGCACGCCTCGCCGAAGTACTCCGCGCGCTTGGCTTGCTCGGTAAGTTCGAGCGGCGTTCCACCATTGGCAAGCTCCTTGATGAGCCTAGCCATCTTTCGCCGCGCCACCGGCTTGGAGTCGGTGTTCAGATTGAACCACTTCCGGACGCTCTCGCCGTCCACCGTGACAGTGAGCTGCGCCCACCAGTTCTTGCCTCGTAGTTCGAGGTGGCCGTTGCGGGGCCGGCCGCCTTTGCCTTTGTTCGTGATCTTCATCGTCTTACCTTCCTTGTCGCCTTCGTTCAGCATTCCGCCGCTCCCGCTCGGTGAGCCGTTCCATCGCGTCGCGCTCGAGCTCGGTCACGGTCCTGGCGTCAAACCGCGCTACGATAGCCTCGTGGAGCGGGCTACCGATGCCGGCCAACGTGCGCTTGGTATTGTCCCTCTTGGCCGCCTCCTTCAAGGTCATGGATGCGCCGCGCTACCGCCTCGACCTCGATCCGGAGCTGCTCTCGGTGGCTGGCCTGAGCGGGGTCGCCTCGTGTTATGGCGAGCCGGCGTTCAAGCGCGCGCTGGTGCGCCACGGCCGCGTCGTAGTCGAGCGTGGATACGTCCGGCACGGGGTGGCCACCGACAACTTCGTAGATTCGGATCTGGTTCATGCTGCTCCTAAACCCGTAAGCCCCCGGACCTTGCGGCGCGGGGGCTCGGCGGGGAAGGGCTGGTCTATGCCCTACTACGCGGGACGCATCTTCCGTTTGCGCCTTCGGCCCACCGGCGTTTGCCGAGCAGGCGGCGGGCCGTGCAACTCTTTCAGCGCCTCGATGACCTGTGCAATCTTGCGCTCCGTCTCTTCGTCGAGGGGCTCGGGAGCAGGTTTAGCCGCCCCTTTCCGTTTCTTGCTAGCCACCGTGCGCCTCGCTCTCTTCGGTCGCCGCCACGGTTTCCAGCCCCGACGCCGTCCGAGCAATATGCAGCAGATTCCAAACGTCATTGTCCGCCGTCTGCGCCTCGGCGATGTCGTGCCCGTCTTCGGAGCTCTGCTCCAACGGTGCCGGCTCAGGTATGCGGGGGATTGAAATCTCGCAACACAGATCCGGATTGCTTGGGTCGAACGGTCGCATTTATTCAAGCTCCTCGCTGTTACTGTCCGCCATTTTCCGGACGTCGCCAAACGCCTCCAGCGCACCAACCCGAGTCACTACGGCCGCCGAGTGCATTAACAGTGTCAAGGCAATTGCGCGCACGTGCCCGGCCACTTGCCGGAGCTCGTCGGCTTGTGCGTCGACTACCAGCTCGCCGGCCACGTCTTCCAGGTTCATGGCCATCAACCGCATGGTCTCAGCTTGCCCGGCGATGTCTCCGATCGTGTTGCGGACGAGAGCTCTCAGCGTGTCGGCTTCGAGCTGAAGATAAGGCGTGCTATTCGTTGATTCGGTCATGGGACTTAGCCTCCTGTGGCCCACGCCCCGGGCTGTTTCCGCAGCGCCGGGGCACTTGTTTTATGTTTTTGGTTTTCGTCGTGGCTTGGGTAGGGGCTTTCCCTTCGGCAGCTCTCCGAATAGGTCGCGGTATTTCTGCCGCATGACGAATCGCACCGCGTGCGAGGCCGTCTCGGCGCCGATGGCTTCGGCTACCTTGTCGAACATCGCCCGCTCGTCGTGAGTTAGCCGAAGGTAGAAACGCCCATCCTTTGAGGCCACGCGTAGAGTGTACGCACGAAGCATGCGCTTGGCAAGTCCAAAGTTGCGGGGCTGGGCGTCCCGTGCGTCTGAGCTCAATGCCCTCGACGGCGTCGGCCAGGTCGCCGATGGCGGCTCTAACGAGGGCGGTCATTTGGCCCCCCGTCGGGTTCGTGGTTTGCTTCGTGTTGTCATCAGAAACTCCCTTTCTCTGGTGGCCGGGCCTCGGGCTGTTAAGGCAGCGCCGGGGCCACTACTTTTTGGGTTTGGATTTCTTCGTGGGCGGAAGAGTTTCGCCAAACTTTTCGGCGTGCCAGCGACGCACCCCCTGACGCAGGATGTCGGATGCTGAGAGGCCCGTAGCGGCCGCCAGCTCCTGAATCATGCGAGCCTCGGTAGCCGTCATTCGCAACGCCGTGCGCTCGGTTCGCTCTTCCCGTTCCACGACGCGTATAGTATGCTTATTGTTTGACACAGTGTCAAGCCCGATTTTGGACTGGCCGGCGCTCGAGCTGCTCCAGGTCCGGTCAAGCCGTCGCCGCAACCCTGCGATCCGCATCGACTAGACATCGCCAATGCCGCCTGAGTCGGGCGCAACTCTCGTCCCGCTTTGAGAATCGCCGCGCTACTTTTTGCACAGCCGGAAACGTCCTCGCTGAAACTTTTTGCGGCCTTTTGTCGAAAACTGCCAATTCATCGCAGGAAATGCCTGGTCGAAAACGGGCAACGCGCGGGCACGCAATTTGCCTCGCGCAGGGGGTGGGTCGTGCGGAAGGACCCCCCTCGGGGATCTGGAAATGTAGCTCTTGACCTTGCCCGCTCACGGGCGCTCAATGGTCCAGCCTTCTTCGCCACCTCGCTTTGCCTCATTCGAATCGAACAGGGAAAGAGACTGGGCCGATGCGACGCAACAAACAAAGCAGACTGACACGCAAGCGGCGCGGAATATCGTGGCACGTACTTCCAGAGCATATCGTGCTCCCGGTTTTGCTATGCGCTTCCACGCTCGGAGGTTGTCTTTCAGAGAAGAGTCACTCGACCGCGGACGCCGCTGCGAATGGCGGAGCTGCGAATGGCGGAGCTGCGGGCGGAGCTGCCGGTGGTGACGCGGCTCTCACAGGTACCAGAGCCCTCTGTGTGCCAGACAGCGACCCTTATCGCCGCTGCGCCGACTTCGGACGGCACCTCTATGTGTGCTACGTGCCCGTGCTAGTCGACGACT
>DASXTY010000691.1:0-3789 GCA_036505155.1 Polyangiaceae bacterium
GCGGCGATTCGGACGATCGCACCGACCGCGAGCTCGCCAACGCTTGGTACAGCGACGACAATTTCGAGCGTCTTCGCCGCGCCCGCGAGCTCGGTGCACGTTACGGTGTCACGGCAAACAACATCGCGCTGAGCTATGTGCTCTGCCAGCCTTTCCCTACGTTCTGCCTGATTGGTCCGCAGTCACTGGAAGAGATCCGCACGACTCTACCTGCGCTCGGGCTCACGCTCGAGCCAAACCTGCGCTGCTGGCTGAATCTCGAGCGCGACATGGCCTGATCTGGGTCATCCCCCCAAACACCGCGGCCCCTACATCGTCGAAACCGAGGGAGGGCTGGCTTCAGACGCGCTCCGATAGGGAAAGTGAGGGTGGCGAGCCCGTGTCAGGAGCGACGAAATCGCAGCGTCACCTGCTTGAAACATGTCTGCAAGCTCAGGCGGGCACACTCTCCACCAATAGAAATGAGAGTGTTGGCGACCGCGCCGCAACGGATTGACGAAGCAAAGCAGCCGGTCAGCGCGAACCACGAGCATCTAATCCTGCTGGCCGCCGTCGGGAAGGAGCTGACCGCGGGAGGCGCAGTCCGTGACGGGATCAAGCGTTCGCTGAAGGTTTTGGAAGAAGGTCTCGGGGTCCACCGTTCCGCCTTGTATTTGGCGGATCACGACTCCAGAATGCTCGAAATCGAGGCCGCGTACGGCCTTCCGGCCAACCAGTTTCGTCCCCGGCCGGGTCAAGGAGTCGTGGGACGCGTGGTGGACAGCGGCCAGGCGATCGTCGTGCCGATGGTCAATCACGATCCGATCGCGCTCTCGGAGCTGACCAACCTGGCCGAATGGACCGAGGAAGCTTGGAGCCAGCTCTGCCTTCCCATCTTGCTCTCGGGCCGGCCCGCGGGAGCCCTATCCGCGTACTTTCGGCGTGAGCTTCGGGCCGACTTTCGAAGCCGCCTGGGGGTGCTGGAGGTGGTCGCCGCGCTCATGTCTCAAGCCCTGCGTGCCGCTTACCTCGAGGCCAATACGGCACCCAGCTCGGAAGAGCGCGAGCGCTCGGTCAAGGCGTTGTTCGAGTACTCGAACATGATCGGTGAAAGCGCTGCGATGCGCCAAGTCTATGAACAGATCGGGCAGGTCGCGCGTACCAACGCAACGGCTTTGATCCGGGGCGAATCCGGCTGCGGCAAAGAGCTGGTCGCTCACGCCATCCACTACAACTCGCCCCGAGCCCGCCAGCCATTCGTGAAGGTCAACTGCGCTGCGCTCCCCGAGCCACTTATCGAATCGGAGCTCTTCGGCCATGAACGCGGAGCCTTTACCGGTGCCCACGCGCGCAAGAAAGGACGTTTCGAGCTGGCAAAGGGCGGCACCCTGTTTCTGGATGAGATTGGGCAGCTTTCGCCCATCACGCAGGCGAAGCTGCTCCGGGCGCTGCAGTTTCGCGAGTTCGAGCGGCTGGGCGGGACTGAGACGCTGCGCACAGACGTCCGCATCATCGCAGCCACCAACACCAAGATGGAGGCCGCCATCGCGGCCGGCAACTTTCGCGAGGACCTTTACTACCGCCTGAACGTGTTTGCTATCATGGTTCCGGCGCTCCGCGATCGTCGGGCGGACATTCCAGCGTTGGCCGAGTACTTCCTGATAAAGTACGCCGCCGAGCACGGCCGTCGGGTAGGAAGGATTTCCAGCGGAGCGCTGGAGCAACTTACTCAGTACTCATGGCCCGGCAATGTTCGGGAGCTCGAAAATGTGATGGAACGCGCGGTGGTCGTTTGCTCCAGAAGGGTGATAGAAGTGCGGGATTTGCCTGATTTTTTCACTCGCAAGACGAGCCAGGAGCCGGGCAGGAGGCTGACCCTGGAGGAAGCAGTAGCGCAGCTGGAATGCAAATTGATTGAGGAGGCACTGCGTGACAAGGACGGCAACTGCGCCCGTGCCGCTCGCATCCTAGCTACTACAGAACGGATCGTGCGCTACAAGGCCCGGAAATACGGCATCGATTCTTCGCATTTTCGGGGGAAGACAAAATGAGCCGAACTCGAACGACAATTTCGTCGCAAGCCCACACCCCAAACGACGAATCCGTCGCAACTGCGTGAATACGGATGGTTTCCGCTGTATTTCGCAGCTTCAGCCGGACCAGGTTCCGGCGCTAACTTGCTGTAGACCGACGTGCTGGCATGCCGATTGCTCGCCCGAACCCAGCATGCGGTTCAAGGGCTGCGCATCTAGCCGCCGACCCGCCGAAGGCGGACGGCGCGAACAAGAAAGAAGTCGCGCTAATGCCTGACACGGCGTTGCCGGTGGTGGCTCTTCTCGAGACACGTATGGGTCGCGAGCTGGCTCGACTGGTGGAAAAGCACGGAGGACGACCGCTTTCCGTTGCCGCGGTGCGCGAATGCCCCGAGCTTCCTCCCGAGACCGTGCATTGCTTGATCAATGACCTTCAAAGCGGCCGTTACGAGATCGTGGTGTTCATGACCGGGGTTGCGGTGTCTCTGCTGTTCGAAACCGCAGAACAACTGGGGCGCCGGCCGGAGCTGGTCGCCGCCCTGAGGCCGCTCACCACGGTTTGCCGCGGCCCGAAGCCAACTGCTGCACTACGAGGATTTGGGATTCCCCCCACGCTGACGGCGCGAGATTCATTTACCACGGCGGAGCTCATCGACGCGCTGACTACCATCGAGCTCCGGGGCCGTCGTCTGCTCTTATTTCACTACGGGGAGCGCAGCGAAACTCTGTCCGAAACGTTACTCGCACGCGGTGTCGATCTGGAAGAAGTTTGGCTGTACCGCTGGTCAATGCCAGAGGACACACAAGGACTCGAGCAGCTGGTCCAGAGCCTCATTCAAGGAAGAGTCGATGCTCTGGCAATCACTTGTCAGATTCAGTTTCGGCATCTCTATCAAATATCAGAACGACTGGGCTTGTCCCGCCAGCTGGTGACGTCGTTGAACGAGCGCGTAGTGGTGGCCGCGGTGGGACCAACCTGCCAGGCCATGCTCCAGGCCCATGGTGTTCGTGTTCAGATAATGCCCGATCATCCCAAGATGGGGCCCATGGTCGCCACGCTGATGCGGCATCTGCATCTTCCTGCACATCACCACGAGGGAATGGATCCCGAAACTCCTCTGGCAATTCCGGAAGGAATTGCGGACTCAGGTCACTAGAGCGGCACTCTTTCATGCAGCTTCCAAGCATGCAGCTTCCAAGCCAGCGCCCGAATCTGATCGTGGTTGGAAATGGCATGGTGGGCCACCGGTTTCTGCAGGCCGCCCATCAGCATGGTCTCTGCTCCGCGTACCGGGTCATCACTTTCGCGGAAGAGCCACGAGTGGCCTACGACAGGGTGAACCTTTCCACTTTCTTCCAGGGAAAAACCGAACAAGAGCTCTCGCTGGTCGCCCCAAACGAGTACCAATCCGCCGGCATCGAGGTCGTGCTCGGCGATCCCGTTTTGGCCCTCGATCTCGACCGCAAGCGCGTGAGCACTTCGTCTGGGCGGGAGCTCGAATACGATCAGCTGGTATTGGCCACCGGTTCGCGGCCATTCGTCCCGGAGATACCGGGGAACCAGCTGCCGGGTTGCTTCGTCTATCGAACCGTGGACGATCTCATGGCCATTCGAGCGGCGGCCAAAGGCTGCCGACGCGGAGCCGTGATCGGGGGCGGACTTTTGGGTCTGGAAGCTGCTAACGCCCTACTTTCCCTCGGGCTCGAGACCCACGTCGTCGAGTTTGCCCCGCGCCTGATGCCGCTGCAGGTCGACGAGGGGGGCGGTGCTCTCTTG
>DASXTY010000692.1:0-1507 GCA_036505155.1 Polyangiaceae bacterium
TCCCAACCGTTTGACTCGCGTCGCATTGTCCGGCTGGTCCCAGGCCATCGGCAGGATCAACTGGGGAATTCCCGACGCGAGGGCCTGAGCCGTCGTGCCGACGCCTCCATGATGCACCACTCCGCTGCAATGCCGAAAAAGCGTACCGAAGGGAGCGAACCGGCAGTGGTGGACAAATGGCGGCAGCGGCGCGGGCAGTTGTTGCTCGAATTTGGTCAGGAGGAGGCCTCGTTCACCGCGTAACCTGCAGGCTTCGATTGCAGCGCGGAACAACCGCGTCCCGTGCATCATCCCGGAGCCGAACGTAACTGCAACCGGCGGCGGTCCGGCGCGGCAAAAATCAAGCACGTCGAGGGGCAAGTCCTCGTCGTTCCCGCCGTCGAACAAGGGAAACCCGGCCAAATGTATTTGGGTGGGCCAGTCGGGTTGCGGCGGCGCGTACCACTCCGGAAACAGGCCGATGGCAAGTTGCCGCGAAATCGACCACCGGTAGATGCTCCGAACGGGCTCCAAACCGAGTGACCGACCGATGCGGTTCACGTGACGTCCAATGAGCAGATTCGCGGCGGCATCCAGCAAGCGCCAATACAGTTTGACCATCCACCCGGGAGCCCCACGTGGCGGGTGTAACGCGCCCGCCATTGTCGGAGGCGCGCTCATGCTGAAGACCATCCACGGCATGACGACGAGGCTCGCCAGCGGGCGTGCGAGTTTTTCCTGAACCAGGCGGGCTGTGAAGACGGGTGGGTACGCTATTATGACGGCAGCTTCATCGCGCGACAACTCCGCGAGCAGGTCGTATTGGCGCTGGAGCGCCCGCCGTCCCAATCGGGCGCCGACAAAGGCGCTTTTGATCGGATGCCAGATGTCGGGATTGCCGATCAGCTCCTTTGTTTCCCGGTCGGAGATCAACGAGCGGAATTCGAATCCCTCCCGCGCAGCCACAGCCTGGTAATGCTCGTTCGCCACGAGCGTGACCCGATGTCCCCGCGCGCGCAGCCTGATGCCCAGGCCCACGAAAGGGAAAACGTCACCGTCTGTGCCAACCGACGCGAGGATAGCATGCATCTGGGCGACGCGACTCTGCGCACAACTCCTTCCGGGTTGACAGCGCACTTTTCAGGAATCCACAAACTTGGCTGCTCCGGAGCGCGGAGAACAAACGTCAGTAATCCGACCGGCTAAAGGGGGTGTCGTCACGCGTGAATGCGCCGTCGAGCGGTTGAGTTTGCGAGCGTTCCAGCTTGCAACAAGGCTTTCAAGGGGCCAGCGGCCCAGTGCATCCGCGAGTTGTCAGCTCCTAAGGCGCGCGGCCTTCAGGCCGCTTCGGTGTGAGCAAGTCAAGGAATTTGGAATATTCAGCCAAAGCCGGGGAACGAGCGACATCGAAGCGCAGTGAACGGCGCGCTCCGTTACCGACAACGTGGGGATGCACTCCCAGCGGCCTGGCTGCTCGGAAGGAGCGTGTTTCTCAAAACAAGAAAGGATTTGAGGGGTTGCCGACAGC
>DASXTY010000693.1:0-5438 GCA_036505155.1 Polyangiaceae bacterium
CAACGTCACCGTCGGCCGAGACATCTCGACCGACGAGCTCTTGGAGCACTACCATCAAGTCGTCTATTCAACCGGCAGCTCCACCGATCGCAGGCTCGGAGTATCTGGTGAAGATCTTTTGGGCAGCCATCCGGCGACGGAGTTCGTCGGCTGGTACAACGGTCATCCAGATTTTACCGACAGAGTTTTCGACCTCAGCGCAGAAACGGCGGTGGTGGTTGGTGTCGGAAACGTGGCGATGGATGTGGCCAGGGTGCTGCTGCGCGACCCTGAGGAGCTGGCGGCTACGGACATACCGGCGTACGCCTTGGAAAGCTTGCGAGCGAGCCGGGTTCGAGAAGTGGTCATTTTGGGGCGAAGGGGGCCGGCACAGGCTGCCTTCGATCAACGGGAAATTCAGAACATCGCGGAGCTCCGCGGTGTAGAGGTGGTGGTGGAAGCCGAACAGATTGAGTCCGCGTTAAAAGACGCACAGAGCCTCGACAACATTTCGCGACGCAAGGTGGAGCACCTGGCGACGCTGATCGGCCAGCACAAATCGGATGCGACGCGCCGGGTTCGGCTGGAATTTTTGGCTTCGCCGGTCGAGGTTCTGGGCGAAAGCGGTCGGATGCGGGCGGTGCGCATCGAGCGAAACCAGCTGCACAAGGATGAGCGCGGGGGGCTGAGCGCCAGGGGCACCGGGGAAATCTTCACGCTTCATGCGGGCTTGATCTTTCGGTCCATCGGCTATCATGGGGTGGCGCTACCCGGCCTTCCCTTCGATGATCGGCGTGGCGTCGTTCCCAACCAGGAGGGCCGGGTCACGAACGGATTTGGCGGTTCACGTGTCCCGCGCGTTTACGTGACCGGATGGATCAAACGCGGCCCCACCGGAGTCATCGGTACCAACAAGCCTGACGCTCTGGAGACCGTGCGCCACATGCTCGAAGACGCCCGCGGGGAGATCGCCTCTCCCGCTGAGCCCTCCGCTCGGGCGGTGGACTCCCTGCTCTCCGGCCGGCGCGTCCGGGTGACCAACTTCGACGAATGGCGGAAATTGGACACACTGGAGCGAGCTCGAGGTCACCGGAGCGGCCAAGTGCGCTGCAAGTTCACCTCGCTCGAAGAGATGCTCTCCGCCCTCAAGCCGTGAGGACCGTGGAGGTCTTACCAGCCGCGGTTCGAGCGGCCACCGCCCCGGTTTCGACGATCCCGGCCCCCGCCGCCGCCCGGTCCGCCTCCTCGCCGAGGCCCTCCTCCTGGCCGGCGGTCCCCACCCCCACCCCCTGGTCGCTCCTGGGCTTCGTTCACGCGGATCTGCCTCCCATCAAGCTCGCTGCCGTCGAGCTCCTGCATCGCCTTGGCCGCGGAGGCGCCGTCGGAAAACGTCACGAATCCAAAACCTTTGGACCGACCGGTATCGCGGTCAGTCACCACACGCGCTTCGAGAATCTGACCAAACGCCTGAAACGCCGCGGTCAGGCCTTCGTCGGTGGTACCCCAGCTCAGTCCCCCGACGAACAGTTTCTTTGACATGTGACACTCCTTAATTCTCGTGCAGATTGCCGTGATCGGAATGGGTTCCGTTCCACAGCTCCGGGTGGGAACGCTGCGTTTGTGGGGGTGGACACCCCCACCCGGTTGTTATCAAAGGACAGGCCCCGGCTCCGAACTACCGCTGACGCAGACAAACCCACCTGCAGCGTTTCTGAGAGTCGTCGCATGTCTTCCGAGTCACGCGATGGGTAGCATGCCTGGCCAAACGAGTCCATCAGCACGATGCCGTGCAAACCACGCCCACCCGGCCCGCCTAACTACGGCTTGGAGGCGGCCGCTGGCACATCGAGCTCCGCCTTCGGGTCGTAAGGCAGGAGCTTCATCCGAGCAAATTCGTTTTCCGGATCGATGACTTGTACTGGACCGAAAAAAGTGAGCGGCTTGGCGATGCTCTTTGCGTCACCGGTGACGACGACCAGGACATGGCCGGCTCGAAAGTAGGGCTTTGCGGCCTCGAACACGGCCGCGGCGTCCACGCTGCGCACTGCTTTTCGGTATTCGTCGTAATAATTGTTGGAGAGTCCCAAAACCGCCAAATGCGCAGTGAGGTCCGCGATGGTGCCGGTGCTTTCCAGTCGGAGCAAGAAGCTGTCCGATAAGTAGCGCGCGGCGATCTCGACTTCCTCGGGACCCGGCGGAAAGGCTCCCATTTTTTCGAAATGCTCGAGCAACGCTTTGACTGCATGCGCCGTTTTTGGCGTCTGCGTGCCCGCCGAAAGCAAGATGGGCACAGGCGCGTGAGCCAATTCCACCAGTTGCGAGCCGGTGCTGTACGCGAGGGAACTCCGCTCACGAACATCCAGAAATAGCCGTCCTGCGACGCCGCCGCCCAGGACCTGGTCAGCGGCCCGGAGGGGTACCCACTGCTCGCTGTGTCGTTCCGGCCCCAGGGTCGCGACGAAGATTTCGCTCTGAGCGCTGCCCGGTCGGTCGACCAGGAACACCGACAGCTTTTCGGGTGGCGTCGGCCTTGTGAAGTTGGGCGGCTCGCCAAGCTCGCCTTTCCATGGTCCGAAGTAGCGCTGCGCGGCCCGCTCGACCAAAGCGGGGTCCACATCTCCGGCCGCCACCAAGACCGCATTTTGGGGAACCATCTGTTTCGCGTGCCAGCGCCGGCAGTCTGCGAGGGTTAGCTTGCTCAACTGTTTTGGGGTGACGTCGTAGTGAGCGTACCCGTGCACCGACATGGGCAGCTCGTAGAGCTCGCCGTAAAGCACCATGGTCGCCGTCCATCGCCCGCTGGTGCGCGCCAGGCTCGAGGCCCGCTCGATTTCTCGCTGGCGGAGCTTGCTGAATTCCACCACGGAAAAGCGCGGTTTCATGGCCACCGCGGCCAGGACCTCGAGCGCCGGCTCCAGGTCCGTCTTGAGCACGGACAGCGATATTTCGGTGCTGTCCATGTCGGTGTCGATTTGCAAGCTCGAGCCCATGGACTCGGCCCGCTCCAATAATTGGCGGCTATCCCATTTGCCGGCGCCTCCGGCTTTGAGCATCTGCGCCGCGAGCGCAGCGGTGCCGACACCGGCGCCGTCGGTGGCTTTACCGGAAAGCACCAGCAGCCGAAGCTCGACGATTGGATAGCTGCCGTGTCGAACCAACTTGAGCCGGAGACCGTTATCGAGCTCACGGTCTACGATGGCGGGAAAAGGTGCGTCGGGCGTGAGCCCGCGCGGGGGCGGCTCAGCCAAGGGGTCTCGCGGCGCAACCAAACCCGGCGCAGACGCGCGGGGCTTGGCTGCGGGCTTGACGGGAGCGCGGGCCGCTCCGGGTCCGCACGAGAGGAGCAGAAACCCGAGCCAAAGCCACCGTGAAAAGTGGGCCATCATGGTTTTGCTTTCTGCGCGGCAGGACGCACCTCGACCAGATTGGTCCTCGGCACGGTCAGAAATCGCACCACGGCCTTTTTCACCTCCTCGCCCGACACGCGCAAATACTGCGACAGCTCCAAGGTGAGCAGCCGAGCGTCGCCGTAAAACGCTTCGAATTCACCGAGGCGAACTGCTCGATGCAAATTCGATTGCACCCCAAAGATGAATTGCGAACGCAGGCGATTTTTGGCCTTGTCGAGCTCTTCCGGCCGAGGACCGGTCGCTGCAAGACGTTCCAGCTCCTGACGGAGCTCGCGCTCCACCGCGACCGCATCGCCGGTTTCAGTGCAGAGAACCATCAGCGTCAAACTATCCGGGCCCGGGTGGTCGGCGGTCCATGCGGAAACACTGCGCGCAAGCGCCAGCTTTCGCACCAGCGACTGGTATAAGCGCGAGCTTTCTCCGTCGGCCAAAACCATACTGGCTAGATCGAGCGCGTAATGTTCGGGCGTTCGGGTATCGGGAATGCGCCAGCCGTATAGCAGCCCCGGGGTTTTGGCATATTGGTCCATCATGCGCTCGCGGCGCTCGGCACTTTGTTCGGGCGCAGGACCGGGTGAATAAAGCGGGAGGTCCGGGCGCGCTTTTGCAGCCCCGAAATAACGCCGAATCAGCACCATGGCCTGATCGGCGTCGAAGTCGCCGGCGATGCTGAGCACGGCATTGTTGGGGACGTAATAGGTGTCGAAAAACTCGCGCACCCACGGCAGCTTGGCCGCCTGGAGATCTTGCATCGACCCAATCGCCGGGTGCGCATACGGCCAATACCCTTCATATACGAGCTCATCCAGCCGAATGAGCGCCCGCTGGTACGCGGCATTCTCCACCCGCATTCGAAACTCTTCCTCTACCACGCTGCGCTGGTTTTCGAAGTTTTCCGGAGTGACGTCCAGCCAGCGCATGCGATCGGACTCGAGCCACAGCGCCAGCGCCAGCTCGTTCATGGGTAGGGTTTCGAAGTAATTGGTCCGATCTTCGGAAGTGGTTCCATTGAGCGTCCCGCCGCGCGCGGTGATCAGGGTGAAGTGCTCGCCTTTTTTCACGTGGCGGCTGCCCTGGAACATCATGTGCTCGAAAAGGTGCGCAAAGCCGCTGCGACCCTTTTGCTCGCGCTTCGAGCCGATGTTGTAGGTGACCGAAACCGCTACCGTTGGAGAGGCCCGGTCGACGTTCAGCACCACCCGGAGCCCATTTTCGAGCGTGACCCGCTGGATGGAAAGACGCAGCTTTAGAAGAGCCAGCACGGCCGGGTCGGCCGCTGGGCCTGTCGAACGGTTTCCCGTGTCCTGGGCCGGCTCCGCGCCGAAGGCGGCGCTCGCGAGAACCATCAACGTGCCGAGGAGTCCCAGTTTGGACCGAGTGTTCACGGCCGTACGGTGTAGCCCACGCCTGCCCTTGCGGAAATCCCTATTCCCCGTAAAAGGGCCTATCGGCTATGATGTCTGGTTGGTAAAGCTCCATGCTGGTGCTCTTGGGTCCACCTTTCGAAGGGACGGAGGAGGAATATCAGACACTGGCCGGAACCACCGGTCTGGTCGTATACGATTTGAAGACCAAGCTGAAGCCGGGCGCGTGGGGGTTGGTGCGCGTGTTGGCGGATCAGGAACAGGCCAACGATCTGGGCACACGGCTGAGTGCGGCGGGTTTTCGGATTGCGGTGATCGATCACGACATCGCGCACGACCCGGCGCGAACTGTAGTTGCGCTGCGTTCCATCGAGTTGAACCGCGATCACATGGTGCTGCATCTGCGCGAGCGATCGATGCCGGTGCCCTACCAGGCGCTGCTCACCATCGTTCGCGGCGAGGTGCAGCTCGGGCGCAACTACGGCCGTTCATCGGGAACCAGCGGAGCATCGTTTCGCGCCGTTGTATCCCCGGTGGATGCGGCCGCACTTCGCGAATCGGCGGCCGTCGCTCCGCTCGACGCGTTCGCCGCCGCCGACCTTCACTTTGCAACCGTGTTCTGGGTAGCCCGTATCGACGCGCGGCACTTCGATTTTTCGGCGTTGGGCAATCCAGCCCAGAGTGG
>DASXTY010000694.1:0-2165 GCA_036505155.1 Polyangiaceae bacterium
CCAGCAGAAAGCCGCTGGCATGGCCACGTGGAAAGACCGGCTCGCGCGGTTCGAGCGCTATGTGTTCAAGCAATTTGGCCCGCTCGCGGTGGACAAGGTGAAGGCGTCCCACGTGCGCACGGTACTCGACGCGGTGCGCGACCTGGGCAAGAGCCGCCAGACGCTCATCCACGTAAAAAATGACATCTCCGTGGTGCTGGGCGAACTGTGGCGCGCAGAAGTCCTGCCCGAGAACATTTGCGAGCGCGTCCAGGTTCCCGAAGCTCTCCCCACGGCGGTCGAGCAGTCGAAAAAAGAGCGCGCGGTCCTGACCGATGATGAGCTGGTCCAGTATCTCGCCTGGGAGCACCCCGACGAGCGCTACCGAATGGCAACGCTCGAACGGCAAACCATGGCCTGTATCTCGCGCATGTTCGGCGGCCTTCGAACCAGCGACTTGCATGCAATCCGCTGGGATGGCTTCGACCTTGACCAAGGCGGTTTCTCCTGGGGCTACGCCCCGAGGCGCAAGGGCCATCGGCTCAGCAAAGGCGGCAAGCCGCAAAAGCTGTGGGTGCCCGAGATGCTTCGGCCAATCCTTCGGGACTGGTGGGAGCGGCACGGCAAGCCCAGTCAGGGCCTGGTGTTTCCCAAGCGCCGCGGCAAGGACGCTGGACATGCCGCGCGCGACAAGGTCACCCATGCCAGGGCATTCCGTCGCGACCTACGCCGCGCCTTTGGAATCCACCAGCCCGAGCTTGACGACTCCAAGCGAGCCAATGGGCGCAAGCTCAACCTGACCGTCTGGAAGCCCGTACGCGAGCTCACGGCGCGAGAGCGGGTCCTATTCGAGGAAACCGAATACTCGCGTCCTGTCGACTTCCACAGCTGGCGCAGGGCCTTTAACCAGGCGCTCGCCGATGCGGGCGTGAACTTGCAGCAAGCCCAGGCGCTGGCTGGTCACTCCAGCTTGGCCGCTCATGAGCGCTACCTCCGAAACAGTGAGAAGGAGCGGGCCATCCCGACGGCTGCGCTTCCTCAGATGGGTATAAAAGTTCACACGCTCCCAGACGCAGAGTGTGGGCACACGGCCATGGGCACTTTGCACGAATCCACGCAACTTCTGGCGAATACGAGCCCAGGGAACGAGTCAGAAACGCCGTTAAAACTCGCTGTTGGTTCCGACCTTGCGAACTTACAAGCCGGAAGTCGCAGGTTCGAGACCTGTCCCGCCTACTAGGAATCATGCTGTTTTCGTTTTCAGCCTTCGGAGTTTCGCACCAAGCATGGTGCAAAACCTCAAGCTTTGGCAAAGCGGCCTCTGGAATGCGTCGCATCTTGGTTGCACTCTCGAGATACCGTTGATGGGCCGATAGCGAGGCGTGCCCAGCCAGTGCCGTGGCCTGTTGCACGTTCACGTCGGCCTCGGCGAGCGCTTGCGAATAGGCGCGTCGCCAACTGTGGAAGTCCACCGGTAAGCTGTACTCGGTCTCTTCGAATAACTCTCGCTCTCGACCGGTGAGCTCTCGCGTTGGCTTCCAAAACCTCTTGGTGTCGGGACGCTCTCCTTTGCGCACGATGCGCCGCGTCTCAAGGTAATCAATCCCAAATGCCCGACGCAGGTCTCGCCTAAAAGCTTTCGCGTGGCTCACCTTGAGCTTGACCATACCCGCACGCTCTCCACGTCGAGATGGGAAAACAGGGCCGCTCGTTGGCCTACCGTGCCGATGCCACCAGTCGGCAAGAATCGGCCGGAGCTTCGCTGGGATCTCGAGCCGCTGCGGCGTCTTGGTCTTTCGCCGCGGTGCCCAGCCCCAAGCGAAACGGCCGTCGGGAGAGTCGAGCGCCGACCAGTCGAGCGCATGAAGATCACCAGTGCGGAGCCCTCCGAACATCCGGGCGACGCACGCCATCGTCTGCCGCTCGAGAGTGGTCATCCGCCAGTTTTCGTCCGGGTGCTGCCAGGCGAGATACACCACGAGCTCTTCGTCCGTGAGCACGGCGCGAGTCTTGCGAACCGTGGCTGCAAACTTCGGCAACTCGGACGACTCCACCGGGTTTATCTCAACGGCGCCCTCGCGTTTCAAAACCGCAAACACATTAGCGATGTCCTGGCGTAAGTGCTGAACCGTCTGCCGGCTTTTGCCTTTCTCCTTAGCGCCGTCGTAAATCGCGTTGATGTGCTT
>DASXTY010000695.1:0-11131 GCA_036505155.1 Polyangiaceae bacterium
GTGCCCGGTGTTGACGCGGTGACCATGTAGTTGCCCACCGCGATGCTCAGCGGAACGGTGAGCTCACCCAGGAAGCGACCTTCAGCGTCCGTGGGCAGTGCGCCGAGCGACCGGCGGTCTCCGTCGCTTTTCTCCAAGTCGATGTCCACCCGCGCGAATGCGCAGGGCTCGCCTCCCGCCTCGACGCTGCCCGAAAATTCGAGCGGCGCTCCGCGTAGCACGCGATCCGAGCCGACGGCGAGAGTCAGCGCGGTCGGTGCAGCAATCCGCTCATTCCGCTCCGCTTCTGAATTGTCGCTTGAGTCCGTTGTCGAGGAACGTCCAGCGTTTTGTGAGCTCGAGAGCCCGGCGCCCGAGGGCCCTCGAGCGCCCGTTGGGCCTTGAGCACCCGACGGGGCTTGCGACCCCTGGGCACTCTGAGGGCCGCCTGGTCCGGGCGCGCCGCGTGCCGAGGTAAGGGCGCGCTCTGCCATCGACGCGCCGCTTTCAGAGGATTGCGGCCACGGATACGGATCCGCCGGCGGAAGGTGCGACTGCGCCGTTACGAATTCGAAATCCAGACGCCCCGCGGCTCCGCCCAAGTCTACGCGATGCCAGAGCGCGCCGTCGAAAACCTCGACCCAAGCGTGGGCCTCGTTGCGCACGAAGCGAGTGGGGATGCCGAGCGCGAGCGCCGTAATGGTGAACGCGTA
Source organism: Polyangiaceae bacterium (assembly GCA_036505155.1). GTDB lineage: Bacteria > Myxococcota_A > Polyangia > Polyangiales > Polyangiaceae > DASXTY01. The sequence goes on from DASXTY010000695.1 coordinate 693, forward strand.
GCTCCGGTGTCGGCACACTCCTTTTTTGGCGGTGACCAGCTCCCGGTAAAGCGCCAGGGTGGAGCGCCCCTGGGGCCACTCGGAAGAAGCAGCAAAACTCCTGAAATATGCTACCAGCGCGCTCACTGCTTCTCGGGGCGGCATAGCGCGAGAAATCCCGATTTGCGCGAGCATCTGCGCGGCGGGCGCGCGAACTAGTTCCGGCACTGGCGAAGCGTGGGCGCTGAGGATGCTCCAATCCGCATTGCCGAACGGGTTGCCGAAGACCGCGCGCACCACCGACAGCTGCATGAGCAGGCGCGCCCGACGTCGTTCCCGAGCCAAAATGAAAAAGTTATCCGCCCCGTCTCGCAGCAGCTCGAAATCCAGTTGCGGCTCGAGGTGCGCAGCCAAAACTCGAGTGTCGGGACCCGGAGTGGGAATCCGCACTGGCACGTTTGCACTGAGATCCACCAAGAGCTCGGCGTAGAACTGGTCTTCGGCGGGTGTCGCCGCGCCGCCGATGGGCACGCGGCGAAGCGCCTTGTCGCGGACCACAAGCTCTAGCCCTTCGCTGATCATGTCGTACGCGTAAAGGCGCTTGTAGGGCGCTACCGAGGGCGTGAAGGGGTCATCGTAACTTACGCTCTCGGGTCGCGAGGTGTCGCGATCGATGCGGTACGTGGCGTCCACGCTTTCCGGAGTGGAGTTTCCTCCATAGGCGTTCCTGCTGGGGGGCGTTTCTTTGTAATCGCCCGGGCCCGATAGGATGCCGCTTGGAGTATTGATGGCTGCGGGCATCGCTCCATGCGCGGTGGTCGCTTTGAGACGCAAATCGTCCGACGGGTCGGGTTCGAAATATTCGTGCAGTACCGGTCCCGCCGCGCGAGCTGGAAGGGTTGCCGCTATCATGGCGAGCAGCATCACGGCAGCGTTCCTAAATCTCAATGGAATCTCCCCGCCTCGGGCGTCTGAGCCACGACACATCGTATCATGGAGCTTTGTTTCGGTCATCTCGCGTACGCTCATCAGCGCACGCGCGTCTCCCAATGTCCCGCGACCCAAACGTAGCGCACGCCATCCCAATGCCAATAACCGCGGACCCAAACGCGCCGGCCGCTTGGATCCGACGTGGGTGCAGGCTCAGCGGCGGGCCGGCTCGCCGGCATCGCAGCCATGGATCCGGCCGCAGTTCGTTCTGCATCCGGCGCCGGTGGGAGTCGCTCGGCCGCCCGACTCCGAGCGGGTCTCTCCTCTGCGCTCGGCACGCAACTAGAAAGCGGAATCACGGGCGCGCATCCGAGAAGCACCAGGAGAGCTCGGCTCCGGACGACTACTTGCGAAGAGAATCGGTTCATCGATACTTCCGCTCTCACATGTCGGATTCTATCGCGCAGGCGCTCGACAAGCTGCCCGCATCCACCCGGGCGGCCCTGAGCCGCCACGGCTTCCAGGAGGCGCTGTTCATGGAGCTCGCGGAGCGGCTCCGAAGGGGCCTGGTGGATCAGCGGTTTCAAGGCGTGGTCGAGCCGCCGGCGCCGGGCGACATCGCCCGCCTGGAGGATTTTGGCAGCGCGGAGCGGGCGAAGCTGGAAGAGCTTGGCCGAGCAGCGCTCGGTGAGGGTCGGTGCGCGCTCGTGGTGCTTGCGGGAGGAATGGCGACCCGCATGGGCGGTGTGGTCAAGGCGCTGGTGGAAGCGCTGCCCGGGCGAAGCTTCATCGATCTCAGGCTTGCGGCTCAGAGCTCCGATGCCCGGTGCTACGGTTCTAGAGTCCCACTTTGGCTCATGACCAGCTATGCCACCGACGAGCCCATCCGGCGTGCTCTGGGTAGCCAAGTGAACGGCGCACAATTGGCAACCTTCGAGCAGCGCGTCTCGCTCCGTTTGACCCCGAGCGGGGAGCTTTTTTTGGACAAGAATGGTGAGCCCAGCTTGTACGCGCCGGGTCACGGAGATTTGCCCGATGCACTACAACAGAGTGGCTTGCTCGAGCAGTTCGTCGCGCGCGGTGGGCGCGCCCTTTTGGTGACCAATCTGGATAACCTCGGCGGGACCATCGATCCGATGATCCTGGGTTTTCATTTGCAGCACGGCCAGCCGGTAACTTCGGAAGTGGTGGATAAGCTGGCCTCCGATCGGGGAGGCATTCCAATTCGAATTCGAGGCCAAACCAGAGCATTCGAGGAGTTTCGGCTTCCCCGCGAGTTCGATCCGAAGCGGGTCGGCGTTTTCAACACCAACGTTTTTCATTTCGATGCTCGCGCCTTGCTTGAGCTCGACATGGAATGGCAGTATGTCCCTATCGAAAAGCAACTGGGCGGCGAGCGGGTCATCCAGTTCGAACGCATCTTGAATGAAATTACGGGCGCGCTCACGACGCGATTTCTGCATGTCCCACGCTCCGGAGCCGGCGCTCGTTTCTTGCCCTGCAAAGATGTCGAGGAGCTCGGGCAACGACGCCCGGAAATCGAAGCGGTGGCGCGCGCTCGCGGAATGTTGGAACCATGAAACGGCGCTTTAACCAGGCTTTGGCTCTGCTGGTCAGCGCTGGGTGCATCCTGTGCACGAGCGCGACTTCGGCGCAGCAGCCGGTCCAGCGCCTGACGCGCCTGCCCGCCTTTGGCAAAAGCTTGGTGAGCGACGAAGATTCCTCCGCGCTGGTGGTAAACCCGGCAAATCTCGCTTTTATGCCGAGTGCCGAGTTTCGTTGGTCGAGCATTTACCTGGGCGAGGAAGCGCAAGTGAGCTGGCAAGGCCATGCGCTGGCGTTCGCCTTGCCGCTGCCGCTGGTTCCGCTCGGTACCGGATTGAGACTGGATTTCGTCGACCCGCCGCGCGACGGCGATCTCTCACAAATCCGATTCGGCCAGGACGGAAACTATCAGTGGCTCACCTGGGGAATCGGCTTGGCATCGGATAACTCGGCGATTGGCGCGTCCATACAGCGGTCCTTTTCCGATGCGGCTTTGCCCTGGGGTCTCACTTCATGGTCCCTCGGCGTGACGCTGCGCCCGTTCGACGCGGTCGGCTTGGGCTTCGTGGCGCACGACATCAACGGGCCCCGTAACCAGGTGGGAGGCAGCCTGGACCGATCGTATGATTTCGGGCTCGCTATCCGCCCCCTCGGGAGCCGCGCAGTGGAGCTCGGGCTGGAGGCGAAGCTCATCGACGCTCGCGGAGCTTTTTGGGTCCCCAGAGCCACGCTCGGCATCGACGTGGGTCCGTTGGGGCGGCTGCGCGGAGAATTTTCGGTGAGCGATCCGGTTGAACGAGCTCAGCAGCGAGCCTGGATCGGAGCCGCCGCGCTGGATTTCGCGCTGAACGGTCCGATGGACTCAATTCAGGTCGGTGCCGGCAGTGTATTCGGCAACGGGATCGGAACTACCGCCTCGAGTCGCGCGTACGAGAACATTCAAACCGAATTTGCTTTGAGAAGCTGGCGCGAGCCGGTTGGGGTCGATATTCCCACCTACGCGATCCGAATCCGGATCGAAAACACGCCCAGTGTTCGCGGACAGGTGGCACTGCTTCGAAAGCTCTGGGCCATCGCCGAAAAGGAGCCAACCATTTCGGCAGTGGTGCTGGAGCTTCGCACTTCTCCGGGGGAGTCGTTCGCCGCCATCCAGGAGCTTCGAGACGCCGTCTTTTACTTGAGGGAGCGCGGAAAAAAGGTGCTCTGCCACCTGGAAGACGCCGGAGGCGGAGAGCTCTATTTGTGTTCGGCGGCTGATCGCACGCTCATCAATCCGGCGGGCGGAGTTCGGTTCGCGGGCCTGCACGCGCGATATCTGTATTTCAAAGGACTGCTCGACAAGCTGGGAATTCGCGCCGACTTCGTCAGGGTGAGCGACCACAAATCGGCGCCGGAGCCTTTCATCCGCCAGAGCGCGAGCGAGACCGCGCGAAGAGATCACATCGAGTTATTGCAACAGTTCGAGCGCGGTTTCGCCCGCGGAGTGGCAGCGGGCAGGCACCTCCAACCCGAACAGCTTCGAGAGCGGGTCGCAAAGGGTCCGTTCATCGCCACCGAGGCCAAAGCGGCCGGCCTGGTCGACGGCGGCGCTTTCGACGACGAGCTCGAAGCTGCAGTGAGCAACATGCTCGGAAGCAACGTGTCTTTGCTGGACGACAATCGCGTTGGCAGAGCGCCGACCCATTTCGGAAATGCGCGCGGAGTCGCTATCGTTTACTTGAACGGCGACATGGTGGACGGCCGCAGCATGACCATCCCGCTGGTCGGAATTACTCTGGCGGGCTCCTACACTATTGCGGAAGCGCTCAAACAAGTTCGACAAAACCCGCGAGTTGGAGCGGTGGTGTTGCGCATCGACAGCGGCGGAGGCTCCGCCATGGCTGCTGACGTGATCTGGCGGGAAGTGAAGATCACCGCCAAGGAAAAACCGGTGATTGTGAGCATGGCGGGGGCGGCCGCAAGCGGCGGTTATTATGCGGCGGTTCCCGCGACCCGAATTTTCGCCAATCCCCTGACGGTGACCGGCAGTATCGGAATCTTTTACGGCAAAGCCGATGTGACCGGCTTGCTGGCCAAGCTCGGAATAACCGTGGAAGTCTACAGGACTGCGCCGCGAGCCGACGCCGAGTCGATCTTCCGTCCCTACACGGACGACGAGCGGAGGGAGCTCGAGCACAAAGTCGACCAGTTTTACGACATGTTCCTGGGTCGCGTCGCCGAGGGCAGAAAGGTGAGTAAGAGCTCAGTGGATGCGGTGGGGCGCGGCCGGGTGTGGACCGGCGAACAAGCGTACGCAAGGAAGCTCGTCGATGAGCTCGGGGGACTGCGTCAGGCGATCGCGTACGCGCGTCGGATTGCCGACCTTCCGGAATACGGGCCCATCTATGAGCTTCCCAAGGAAACCACTTGGATCGGCCAGCTCCTCGGCATCGAAGGCGTACACGACGGTGAGGCGCGTGCGCGTTCCGCGCTGCCCGCGCAAGTGTGGCAGCTCGCCCGAGCACTGGCTCCCTTCACCGTGTATCCCGGTGACACGCCACTGGCGCGGATTGAATTGGTGAGCGTAGAACCGTGACGCTGCTTCTGCACTTCGAAGCAGCGCGCATCGACTCAGCCAGCGGAGTGCTCTGTCAGGAGCTCTCGTGTCGGTCCGAAGCGCGAACCCTGGGGCTCGTGGGCGACTGGTCCCCGCTGTTTCGCGTGCTTTCTTGCGATGCGCGCGTTATCCGAGGACGCGCAACGGTGCTCGAACGGCCCGCGGACTCGGTGGTGCGCGGGGGAATCGTGGGCTTGGCTTTGTGTGACCCGGAGCTTCCGGCGCGCTGGACGGCGCTCGAATATCTCACCGAAAGCGCCGCCCTAATGGGCATGAGCGGCGCCAAGTCCGGAGCGCGACAGGCTCTCAATCTTTTGGGCCTGGAAGCACTTTCCCAGCGGCGCCTGGGTCAGCTCAATCCGGTCGAGCGCCGTGCGTTGATGCTGGCGCACGCCTGGCTCGGGCCGCCGCAGGCATTGGCTCTGGAGAAGCCGCTGTCACGGCTCGACGAAGCCGCGCAGCGCTATCTCATGGAGCTGATCTTTCGAGCCGCAAGCTCAGTCAAAATCATGGTTTCCGTGGAATCTGTGGCAGAGGTGGGCGTCGAGCGCGCGCTCTTGGATCGCGCCGAGGAAGTTCTGGTGCTCCGGGAAGGCGTGGTGGTAGCGCAAGGGTCCGCAGAAACCGCGTTTTCGCCCAGCGCGCGCTTTTTGATTTCGGTGTCGAAAAAGGCGCCATTGTTGGCCCAAAGGTTGGTCGAAATGGGGTGCACGGTGCAGGTGGCCCAACGCGACGGGCTCATCGCGACGCTGGGAGTGACGAGCGCAGGCTCGATGGCTGAGCTTGCAGACGCCGCGCGCCTCATCGTGGAAGTCGAAAATGCCGATACGCTGCTACGGTTGTCGGTCGAGCTCGAAGCGCCGATCCACGAGCTCGAGCCGTTAGCTCAGGGTTGACGCGCGGGATAGATATTTACTTTACAAGTCATCTCAAAACGCGCTCCGCGTCGGTTCGCGGGCAAAAAAGTGTCCCTTGAACACTGCGAGCGAACGCTCGCCCGCGATGAGCGGAGCGAATCGCGTCTGGGGGACCGGGGGCTTGCCCCCGGCGGAGGAATACGGTGGGGGCGGGTGGGCGGGACACTAATAGAGCTCGATCGGAGCCCGCACCGTCAGTTTGTTACCTGAAAACGGTGCGATCTTGATCTCTCGCAAACGCTCGACCAAACACTGCCCGGTGTGTGTTGCAGCATAGGGTGCTGCTACTCGAACGTTGCTCACCTGACCGGTTGACTCGAAGGTGACTTGCACCTGGGCGGTTCCAGCCGGGTCCGGCTTGCGACGGCAGCGACGCGTTTCACTCGAGTTTCTGCTGATTGCGACCAGCGCGGCTGACTTCGGAGCCAGCTCGGAGGAGTCGACGTGTCGCGCAGCGACCACGCTTTCGTTTTTGGAAGCCGCGACCGGGACCACTTGGGGCGGCTCGTGAGCCGGCTGCGTTTCGACCTTTGCCGGAGGTTCAGACGTAACGCTCGGTTCCGGCGCGGGATTTTGAGCCGGCGCTTCCGCCACCGTCGGTGAGGTGGGAGAGATGGGCGGAGCGGGCCGCTCCATCATCTTCGCAGGCTCGGACGCCGGCGGGGACGTCGAGCTCGTGCTGTCCGCCGTGGCGTTACTACGGGTCAGCCACCAAGCACCCGCTAGCACCACACCGATGAGCGGAACCCAAACCACGGCCCCAGCGAGCGACTTGGTCGCCACCGGCGGAGCGACCTCGTCTGCGCGGTCCTCCTCGCGCGCGGCGGGCTTTCCGCGAACGCGCTCTTCGGATGCTTTGGTTGCGTTGGCGTTGGCACCCTGTGCCTCACGGCGCTTCGCGCGATCCGCGCGTTTGCTCGTCGCCTTGGTTTTGCGAGCGCTCGCCGGTGCGGCTTCATGAGCGTGCGGTTTTTTTGCTTCGGCAGCGGGGGCTTCGGTTTTGTCGCTATCGGAATCCTTCCGACTCTCGGCCTCCGCCGACGCGGCCACAGACGAGGCTTTTTGGAGGGTCCCCAGTCCAATGAACGTCCCGCCCTTCGCCAAGCGCTTCGCAAACGCTACTTCAGCATCGGATTTGGATGAGTCGCTCGACTTCTGGTCTGCATCCTTGTCATCTGCTGCCATCGGACCCGCGCTCCTTCCAGTCAGAATCGCTACACATGAACCAGTGTAGCCGACATCGGTCAAGCGGGGCACTCCAGCTCGAAGGCGGGGTTCCGTTAGCCGCCGGGACAGGGGTGGGCGACCCTCAGTCTTTCAGGCGCTCTGCCATGAAAACAACCGGATGCACCACGCGAAGGGATACGCGCCGCTGCCCGAGCCCGTAACGGATCTGATTGATGCATCCGACATTTCCGCTCACCAAAAGCGCCGCTTCGGGCTCCCGGGCCAGCGTGTTTTTAATCGCCAGCACCTTGCGCTCGAGCACCTTCCGGCTGAGCTCCGGCTGAGTCAGATTATAAATGCCGGCGGCGCCGCAGCACGCCTCCGCCTCATCGATGGGGACCAGCTGTACGCCGGGCAGGCTCGACAGAAGCTCGCGCGGGTTTTTATCGATGCGCTGCGCATGAACCAGATGGCAGGGCGCATCGTACAAAACGACCACCGGATCGCGTTTCCAGGAGAGGCCTGAGACGGCGTCGGGCCAACGGCTGATGAACTCGAGTACGTCGACCACACGGGCACCGAGCTTCTTCCACCTGGCTTGGTCGTCATCGAAGAGTGCGCCGTACTCGCGAAGCTGTGCGCAGCAACCAGAGGAGTTTGCGATGATCCAATCGATGCTCGCGGCATCGAATGCCCATAGGTTTTTGAGCGCAAGCTCGCGCGCCGTTTCTCGCTCTCCGGCGTGCACTTGCAAAGCCCCGCAGCACCCCTGTAAAGGCGGGACCTCTACCCCAAACCCGATGGCGCGGAGCAGCTGGATGCTGGCCTCGTGGATTTCGGCTTCCGCGACATCCAGGACGCAGCCGGTGAAAAGCGCCACTCGCTGATGGTTTCGAACCGCGCCTTTCGGCTCGAGCCGCCGGCCGCCATTTTTTTGCTTGAAAGAACGCCCCGAAAAAGCCGGCATGAGCGCGTGCGCCTGCGACAGTCGCACCCACCCGAGTCGCGCTAGAGCCCAGCTCACCACGCGCGCCAGTCCGGACCGCTGGTAAAGCCTCATGAGAACGCTGACCAAGGTCAGGAGCGAGGTCGAGCCCAGAAGCCGTCGCAAGAGCGCGCCCCGCAAAAAGCGCTCGACGTTACTCTGCTCGCGGTGCTCCGCGATCACTCCGCGCGTCTTTTCCAAAAGCTCGCCGTAAGGAACATTGGAGGGACACGCGGTCTCGCACGCGCGACAATCCAGGCAGCGCGAAAGGGGCAACACCACCTGATCATCCAAACCCAGCTTGCCCTCCCAGAGCCCGCGCATGAGATATAGCCTGCCGCGCGGTGAATCCTGCTCCACATCGAGCTCGCGATAGGTTGGGCACGCGTTCAAACACAAGCCGCAATGGACGCATTTCAGAACATCGTCGAATTCGACGCCCTGAAAGAGCGGTGATCCGGGCGAATGCGGCGTGTGGGCCGTGGTCATGAAAGATCGTAAAACGGTGAGACGAAGATTTGGTACGGGTCGAGCCGATTTTTGAGCTCTCGCATCAATACGTGCTCGGAGGGAACCGGTGAGACGCGTTCCCCGTCCGTATCGAGGAAGGTGAGAAACCCGGGTTCCCGCCGAAATAGCTGGTTTAGCCGGACACGCTGGTCGGGTTTGATGAAGGCGTGAAAGTCGCCACCGATAGGGTGGACCACGAGGCCGTCCATGCCGACGGCCTCGAGCGCAACGCGCTCGCAAAAGGTCCTGGTCGGGTAGGCGCCGTGCACGTGGAGCGCCCCGGGGAAACCGACTCCAGAGCTCAATAGAGCCGTCAGAAACCCGGTCAAACGCCCGCTGCCGGGGCGCGGTGCGGGACAATCCGAGCGCAGAGCGTTACCCCATATGGAGCCGAGCTCGCGCCGAATGCGCTCGCGTCGCGCCTGGTTACCGGAAAATCCAACGCCGAGCGACCAGGTTTGTTCGTGGCAAACGAGCTCCAGCCAATCGACGGGAAGTTTTTTTTCGTGCAGCGCGCGCACCTCGGACATCGGCGCCGACCTGCCGCCGGTGACGAACAATTCCTGGGGCTCGGTGCGGGCCGGGATTACTTTGAAGTGCACGGCGGTGATGACGCCCAGCCCCCCGCGGCTTCCGAGCATCATCTTTCCGAGGTCGTAGCCAGTCACGTTCTTGACCACTTTTCCTCCGGCTTTCACCAGGCGGCCTTCCCCGTTGATGTATTCGATTCCAATGATGAAATCGCGCAGCCCGCCGCGTTCCAGTCGGTCCGGTCCGTATTCATTGCATGCGACCACTCCGCCGACACTCGAGCCCTGATACCAGGGGTTGACCGGCAAAAGCATGTTGCGTTCGCCGAGTTGCTTTTGCACATCGGCCACCCGCGCGCCGGCTTCGACTCCGATCACCATGTCATCCGGCTCGAACCAACGGATTCGGTCTAGTCGGTGCGTGCTGAGCACCAGGTGCCCCGCGGGCTGAGAGCGGGTTTGCCGGCCCGCCACCCAGAACGGCCGGCGCTCGTCGATGCGTCGGCGGACCCAATCGACTCCCTCTTCGACGCTCGCGGGAGCGAATATTTCGGCGCGGGTTTGGTGCTGGCTCTGTAGCGGGGGCGCTGGATTCATACGGCGATGCCCGTCTTTTTCGCCACCATTCTGATCTCGGCGCAGCGACCTGGCGTGGGAAAGATCTTGCCCGGGTTCAGAAGCTCCTCGGGGTTGAACACCTCTCGGACGCGTTTCATGTTCTGAATGTCGTCTTCGTTGAACACGTGCGCGAGTAAGCCCGATTTTTCGAGACCGATGCCATGCTCGCCGGAGAGCGACCCTCCGTGCTCCACGCAGACGCCCAAGATCTCCTCCCCGGCGCGCTCGGTATTTTCGACCTCTCTCGGGTTGTGCGCGTCATACAAAATGAGGGGATGCAGGTTTCCGTCGCCGGCGTGAAAAACGTTGGCTATGCGGAGACCGTATTTTTTTCCGATGGCAAACACCCGATCCAGTACCTTGGGCAGCGCGCTCCTCGGGATCACGCCATCTTGGGTGTAATAGCTCGGGCAAATCGCTCCGAGCGCCGCAAAGGCTCCTTTTCGTGCTCGCCAGATACGCGCGCGCTCGGCTTCGTCTCGGGCGCGGCGGACCTCGGTGGCTCCGAATTCGCGCAATATCGACTCCACTTGTTGGGCGTCGGATTCGAGGCCGTCCCGCAAATCTTCGAGCTCCACGATGAGGACCGCTTCGGCGGTGGTGGGGAAACCCGCGGGAGACGTTTGCTCTATGGCTTGCACCACCACGCGATCGATCATCTC
>DASXTY010000696.1:0-1635 GCA_036505155.1 Polyangiaceae bacterium
TCCTGAGCTCGATTGCAGTTTCCCCGGGGTTTCGCGGGAGCCACCTGCGAGACCCCGAATTTTTTTGCACTTGCCGCTGGCCAGCCATAAGGCGTGCTGCACAACGCGTGGTCTCCCCAGTAATTATTGGAATTGTTTGCGGCCCGTTAGATTTCGAGCATGACTACCGTATCTGTGGCACGCCACGCGATGGCGACGCGTTTCGAAATAGTTCTCCATGGCCAGAGCGAAGTGGGCTTGCGTGCCGCGGCCGAGGAGGCCCTCGACGAAATCGAGCGGCTCGAAGCGCAGCTCAACCTCTATCAACCGACGAGTGAAATCAGCCACATCAACGCACGCGCCGCTTTCGAGCCGGTGCGAGTGGAGCCGTCGCTCTTTCGCCTGCTGAAGCACGCGCAACGTTTGAGCCGGGAAACCGACGGCGCATTCGATATTACCGTTGCGCCGTTGATGCGGTGCTGGGGTTTCATGCGCGGCACCGGCCGGTTGCCGGACGAGGCTGATGTGGCGAGGGCCCGGGAACAAGTCGGTATGCACCGGGTGAGTCTGGACGAGGAGCAGTTCACGGTCAGCTTCGCACGCGCAGGTGTGATGCTCGACCTGGGTTCGATTGGCAAGGGCTATGCCCTCGAACGCGCGGCTGAACTGCTCAGGGAAGCGGGAGTGACCAACGGCATTTTGCACGGCGGCACCAGCACCGTTTACGCGTTCGGCACGCCACCGGATTCCAAGATGTGGAAAGTGGCCGTCCCGAAGCCGGAGTTTGCCGCGCAAACCATCGCGTTGGGCGCGACACGGAGCAATGAACCGTCCGGGCTGGAAAGATTTATTGCTGTCGTTCCGCTCAACAATGAGGCGCTCTCCGTCTCGGCGGTCTGGGGGAAATCCTTTGCCGCCGGCGACCGCGTGTATGGCCACGTCATCGACCCGCGCAAGGGCGAGCCGGTCGACGGCGCGGTTTTGGCCGCGGTCGCGTTGCCATCGGCCACGGAGAGCGATGCGCTTTCCACTGCGTTGTTGATCCTGGGTTTGGAGGGGCACGAGCGAATCGCCGGACTGCGGACGGGGATGCGGACACTGGTGGTGGGCCGCGGCGAACAGGACGGGCAATTCTCCGTGATGACAAAGGGAATTCAGCTTGTCGAACCAGCCGCGCCCCAGGTTTAAGGTAAAAACGGCAATTGAACCGTGGTCAAATCCTCGCGGGCGCCTGCGACCGCAATCGGAGCGCCAGCCTCCGGCTCGGCGCCTTCGCACGGGCCCGAACCAAAAATGCGGGGTCGGAGAACGGCCCCCGGCCGCCCTATTTCCGCGTTGGTGGCGGTCTCGAGATCAACCCCGGCTCGCGAGCCTCGCAACTTTGCTCTTGAGCTGTCGGAGGGATTGGCTTAAATCGCCGTCCCTGCGGATGGTCGGTAGGATACCCAAGTGGCCAACGGGGGCAGACTGTAAATCTGCTGGCTCACGCCTTCGCTGGTTCGAATCCAGCTCCTACCACCACGCTTAACCTCAAGGCCGAAATGAGGACTCCCTATTTTTCGCGCCGACCGTGGGGCGGTGTCCGGCGTATGGGGGCGAATAGGTTGCGCGTTGGTTTTGGGTCCCATCACCTTTTACAGGCGCCGCACTCTAAGT
>DASXTY010000697.1:0-1761 GCA_036505155.1 Polyangiaceae bacterium
CGGCGAGCTGCCGGAGTGGTGGCGATAAAGATGCCGCCTAACCACTCGCTCAACCGGACCGCTCGCCGGCGGCGCTCGCGCGCCGTCCGCTCGCGCCCGGTTAGCTTGGTTCGTTAGAGCGCACGATTGCCTGCCTCGTGGTGAAGATAAGCAGAAAGACCATCACCATCGCTCTGTCGATTGCGACAGCTCATTTCTTTCTAACCTCGGTGGCCGGCTACTATGTCGGTGCGTACGTTGGTGGTCAAGTTGGGGAAGTCGTTGCGAAGGGGCTAATCGAAGTGATGGAGCACCGCGGCGAGGATGCAGAGTCGTTCGGACCTGAAGTTGTTCGCAATATGGACAATGCCAGCGAGGCTATTTTGGCACCGTGGAAGCCTTTCTTTGCCGTCATCGCTTTTCCGGCCAAGCCGTTGCTCCGTCCAATCTCGAGCCATTTTTGGAGGATTCGCCTCGAGGCTCTGCGTGCCAAGGAGATTTCACGAGAGCAATTCCGTACCGAGACCATTTTGCTTGACCTCGCATTAAGCCTTCTAAACTCCCTGGTGTTTGGATTGCTGGTATTCGTAGCGCTTGTTCCTCTGAGGCACAATCGTGCGCCCTAACCACTCGCTCAACCGGACCGCTCGCCGGCGGCGCTTACGCGCCGTCCGCTCGCGGCCGGTTAGCTTGGTTCGTTAGGCATCAATGCATGCGGGTGTCGCGTTCTTCGGCCTAGCGACCACATCGACATGGCACCGGTCATAGACGACGCGCTCGTACGTCGTCTTGTGACGGCTCAGTTTCCTCGATGGAGCGGCCTCCCTGTCCGGTCGATCGAGACAGCCGGGTGGGACAACAGCACCTTTCACCTAGGCGAGCACATGATCGTCCGCTTGCCGCGGACCGCGGCTTACGCGGCACAGGTTGAAAAGGAGCAGCGGTGGCTTCCGAAACTCGCACCCCTGCTTCCTCTTCAAATTCCAACGCCTCTGGCGATCGGAGAGCCGGCGGATGGCTATCCTTGGAAGTGGTCCGTCTACCGATGGATTGATGGAAAAACCGCCAAGCCCGAGCGCATTGGCGATCTAAACGACTTTGCGACCGGGCTTGCCGAATTCCTCATCGCTCTCCAACGCATCGACCCGACCGGCGGACCGCGCCCAGGAGCCCACAACTTGTACCGTGGTGGCTTACTCACGATCTATGACGCTGAAACAAGGCGAGCAATCGCCGTTCTCAAAGGCAAGCTCGATACCGAAGCGGCCACCGAGGTTTGGGACTTGGCGCTAAAAGCTACCTGGGACCATCCGCCCGTGTGGCTCCACGGCGACATCAGCGCTGGAAACCTCTTGGTACAAGAGGGCCGCTTGAGCGCTATCATCGATTTCGGAATGCTGGCGGTTGGCGACCCCGCGTGCGATTTGTCCATCGCTTGGACGCTACTGGAAGGTGAAAGCCGCGGAACATTTCGTGCCATGCTTCCGCTCGACCCCGGTACCTGGGCTCGCGGCCGCGCGTGGACTCTTTGGAAAGCGTTGATCGTCGCAGCTGGGCTGACGGAAACGAATGCAGTTGAAGCAGCACGACCTTGGAGCGTCATTGACGAAGTGCTTAGCATTGATGCCTAACCTCTCGCTCAACCGGACGCCCCTCGGCGGCGCTTGCGCGCCGTCCTTCGGGTCGCCGGTTAGCTTGGTTCGTTGGGCGTCGCAAGACCCAAGTGTGTACGGAGATCACTATGGCTCCAGATCCAACTCCTGCCGCAGCTGCTAACACACA
>DASXTY010000698.1:0-2936 GCA_036505155.1 Polyangiaceae bacterium
TCGGCGAGGGCGAGCGAATCGATCTCGGCTCGAGCGCGCTCCATGGCTCGCTCGGCCTGCTCGACGGTGGTGAAGCGTTCGGGCTCGGCGGACTTGTCTTTTGGACCCATCGGCTCGCCGAAGCCACCGGCGCCCGGCGGCATCGTAGAAGGCGTGGCTTCGGTGGATGCCGGAGCGCCCTCTTGCGCGGGAGCCGCTTGTGGCTCTTCCGCTGGTCGCTCTAAGGCCCTACCGCCGCAGCCGAAAATCAGCACGCAGGCTCCCCAAAGGGCCCATTCTACGAATCTGAATCGGGTCATTCCTGTGAGACGCACGAGCGAGGTTTTGGGCTCAAACAAAAAGCGGCCAGGGAAGACGCCGGTGCTTCACCGGGTGGCGACGATGTAGGCAAGCCAGCCCGGCTGGTTTTCCGCCCGTTTTCTCGGCCGGTAGTCCTCGTCCGAATCGCTTGCGCTCACGTCCCAATACACGACGGCGTCGGAAAATCCCGCCTCCTCCAAAAGCTCGCACAGCTCGGCCAGCGACCAGAATCGCCACTTATACTCGAAGGCACGCATCATCTTGGATCCATCTTGGAATTTGAAGTGGATGTAATTGACCACATCGTGTGTGATGGGGTCGAAGCGGTCCTGGTCCCACACGTAAGTGAAGCGCCGTCGGATGGTGCGGTTTTCCAGCATGGGCTCCTGGGCCTCCCAGCCGCCGTACGCGTCGAGGAAAAACATGCCGCCGCGCTTGAGCGAACGGTGTACGGATTGAAAATACTCACGCATCGCCGGCCGAGTCTTGAACACCCAGTAGCTGAAGTTGAATGCGCAGACCGCGTCGGTTCGAAGGCTGCAGGGATCGCGCACGTCTTGATTGAGCAGCTGAACGCGACTCGCGCCACGGCCCAAAGGATCCAGGTTGTGACGCTTCCCCCAGGCCAATACCGAGGGATCGATGTCGATTCCGGCCGCCGTATTACGCTGGTGCGCCTTTACCCATTCGGCGCACAGAAGCGCCGTTCCGCAAAAGTCTTCCCGTAAGCTGCGGGCGTTTCGGCCTCGCCACCGCTTGTACACGCGCTCGATGAACTCGACTTCGAGCGGAGCATCTTGCACCGACATCTGATAGAGCACGTGTTTGTCCGCGTTGCGCGCGGTGAGTGGCCCGTTGGGCCGGAGTCGCGAGCGACGGCGGCGTTGACGGGTTCGGGGCATTCGGAGTGCAGGCAAGCGTCCGCCCTCCTACTGCAGTGCGCCGAGACTTGGCAAGCCCTGGATGACTCCGGTGGCGGTTACGGTCGCGGCGCACACGGGAGTAGCCGCGCCCAAGTTCGGTGATCCGCGACGTAGGCGAGCAGAGCGCCTTTCTCGAGCGCGGTCACGGATACCCGAGAAAATGCGCTGGCGCGGGCGACGATGGCGGAGGTCCCGAGCCCTTGTTCGCTAATAGCCGCCCAGTGCAACTCCTGCGGACAATGCGGCTCCGCGTTGGCGGGTTGCGCATACACCACACTCGGGACGCCGCACACTTCGGTCGCGGCCACCGGAGCCGGATCCACGCCGTTCGGATAGGTGCGCCAAGTCACTTCGGATTCCATCTGAGGGTCGGCATCCACATGCAGGCGAGCCAGACCGAATTGGGTGATGTCCTTTTCCATCGCCACCAGCCCCCACACACCGGCGCCCCACCCCAAGGCGGCGATTTCGGTTAGCGGTTGTGCCGAAGCGCCAACCCATATCACGACGTCTTTCCTCAGCCTGGGCGGGCCCGTGGACAGTTGCAACCGGATCGCGTGCACGGGCGTCATGCCGGTGCGCCCCTCCAAGGAGAGCGCAACCACATCCCCCCCCACCGTGGCGAGGGCCACGCTGTTGGCTGCGCTCGCGTCATCGGTGAGCGTCATCGAGCCGGCTCCTTCCACCCAAGCTTTAGCCACCAGACGCGCACTGCCCGGGGCTCGCGCAATGTATGCAACCACGGGACGCGCTGTGCCCTGGGCCGCCACCACGCGGGTCCCATTGCGCGCATCGCCGGCCAGAACCTCGATCGGGCTTTGGGCTCCCGTGAAGCGCCGGCGCACCAGCAGGCCCTTGGAAACCCAATACGCGTGCTCGCCGAGCAGGGCGGGTCCCGGGGCATAAGGTGAAAAATTTTCTGCTTCGTCGCGCACGGGCTCGATGCGTATCACGGATTTTTTCTGCCGGAGCGCGGCGACGCGCACTTCATCGTCTCGGGTTACCATGACGACTCCCGTTGCGTGGGCCGTCGCAGGTCCCGCAGGCCCGATGTCGCTCAAGGTTTTCTCGGTGGGGTCCGCCGCGCTCGAGAGCGTGCGCTCTGGAGGTTCCTCGCTTGGCTCAGCGCGGGCCTTGGAAGCTCCCGCGCTCGGGGCTAGAGCGCCAGCTTTAGGCCCACCGACTTCGGCTCGGCCGCCAGCTCCGCCGCGCCCGGCCCGTCGCGCCGAGACCTCGCCGCTTGGGTGCTCTTTTTGGTCGAGGCCATGGCAGGCGCCGATTGCGAGAAAAGCCACCGACGCAGTGAACAGGCACTTTAACACGATGGTCCGGCGTTCACCCGCGCTCGGTCCTTACGGCACCGGTCAGCATGAATCCACACACCCTCAAGCCCGCTTTGATGAGCGTCATTCGGGATGCGACGTTTTCGAGTCCGCAGCGAGCGGCTGGAACCCTGCCCGCAGCATAACATTCTTTCTTTACCTCCTGCAAAAGGAAGCTTCCCAATCCGCGCTTTCGGCAATCCTCCCTCACCTCCATGTATAAGTCCGCGAACGGCATATTGTAATGGAGCAAGAATCCCCCGGTTGCCAGGATTTCCTCGTCGAGCGAGAGGACGTAGTCACCGGCCGGCTCGTGCGTGTGCTCGAAAATCAAATCATGTTCCTGCCGGCGGCGAACTTGGGCCCCGGTAACCACTTGTTCGGTCACCGC
>DASXTY010000699.1:0-2236 GCA_036505155.1 Polyangiaceae bacterium
CGACCGTGCGTGATCGTATCGCCGGATGAGCTCAATGCTCACTTGCTCACCGTGATCGTCGCGCCTCTTTCCAGCGCGGGAAAGCCTTATCCGTTTCGCATCCGCTGCAGGTTCCAAAATCGCGACGGCCTTGTAGTTCTGGATCAGATCCGGACCGTGGATCGGCAGCGCCTGTTGCGGCGCCTCGGCCGCCTTTCGCCATCCTCGCTTCGGAATGTACTCGACACACTCCGAGAAATGTTCGAAGGCTGAGAGCAGCGGCTGAAAGCCGGCGCACGAAGCTGTGAACCAACCAACAGGAAGCAGCCCACAGGGCAACGGCGCTTCGAACGCACCCGCCAGGTACGCCGCCTTTCGGGTTCCCGCATTTCGACGCTACCTCTCGGGCGCGCTGCTCATGCAGATCGGCTCGGCGGCACAGAGCGTTGCCGTCGGCTGGGAGCTCTACGATCGCACCGGGCAAGCGCTGTCGCTCGGCTTGCAGGGCTTGGTGCAAGCGGTGCCCATGTTGCTGTTTACGCTTCCGGCCGGGTACTTGGCGGACGCTTTCGACCGGAGAAAGTTGATCGTCGCGGGCCTTTTGGGAATCACCGCGACGTCGCTCTGTCTGTTCGCGTTGTCGGAAACGCGCGGATCGGTCGCCTTGATCTACGCGGTGTTGTTTCTCGACTCCACCGCTCAACGCATCGCCTGGCCGGCGCGCACTGCGCTCCTGCCCCTTCTGGTCCCGACCGAGCTCTTCGAGAGCGCGATCAAATGGCGCACTGCTCTGACCCACGCTTCGGCGATGTTGGGGCCGGCGTTGGGTGGTTTTTTGGTCGCATGGAGGCCGAGCGTGGCGTACGCGTTCAGCGCCGCGGGGAGCTCAATGTTTGCTCTCATGCTGCTTACCATGCGTATCCCGCATGCGACGCGCATCCAATCGGGGCGCGTGCTAGCCCAAATCGGGGAGGGGTTACGCTTCGTTGCGGAGAACAAATTATTGCTTTCGAGCATCTCGCTGGACCTGTTTGCGGTGCTCTTGGGCGGCGCCGATTACCTCTTACCCATCTATGCGAGGGACATCTTGAATCTCAAGGCGGTGGGGCTGGACCCGCAGCAAGCGCTGGGTTGGTTGCGCGCTGCTCCGGCGGCCGGAGCTGCTTGCGTATCGCTGGCGCTCGCGCATTTGCCGCCGATGCGGCGCGCCGGAGCCAGCATGTTGTGGGCGGTGGCCGGTTTTGGCGTTGCCACCCTGGTGTTTGGGCTATCCAGGAACTTCTGGTTGAGCCTTGTCATGCTCGCGGTGAGCGGAGGGCTCGACAATGTCAGTATCGTCGTCCGGCAGACTTTGGTGCAGCTCGCCGCCCCGAACGAGATGCGGGGCCGCGTCTCCGCCGTGAACGCGCTCTTTATCGGCTCCTCGAACCAACTCGGAGGCTTCGAGTCGGGGCTGGTCGCCCATTTTTTCGGCCCCGTAGCCTCCGTGGTGAGCGGCGGAATCGGCACTCTCTGCATCGTGGCGGCCTGGACCGGTTTCTTTCCGTCACTCCGACGCTTCGGAACATTTTCGGAAGCGGCCCGGCAAACGCCCTAGTCGCCCTCCTGCTCGAATGATCAGGTGTGTGTTCACCCGACACCCGATACCCGATACCCGATACCCGATACCCGATACCCGATACCGTGCCACCGGATTGATTTCCAGACCTGTGCCACGTCGATATACTAAAGTGGCACAGGGTAGCCAGAGGCATCCCGGTTCTGTCGGGGTTTTCCGGTGACTCCGTCGCACCCAAAAAACTGGCGTGCCTTTTGCTTCGCAAGCTCGGGTGGTCTTCAAGATGGGTTCCAAAACGTTTCTGGCACTGCTGATCTGTTTCTGCGTATGGGTTTTTGCCAGCTGCGCACGAAGCTCGCTCGGAGTACCGAGCGGCGGCGGCAGTGGTGGCGGAACCAGTTGTAATAACGACAGGGTCTGCGAATCGAACGAGTCAGTGCAATCTTGTCCCGGCGACTGTTCGGCCAACTGCGGGGACGGCATTTGTAGCCCGAGCGAGCCGACCGCGTGCCCCAGGGATTGCCCCTCAGTCGAATGTGGCAACGGCTTTTGCGAAATAGGGGAAACCCAAAAGAGCTGCCCTTCGGACTGCTATTCGGCAACCTGCGGGGACGGAGTCTGTGCGTCGGACGAATACATCTGGTGTTACGACTGCGGATTTTGCGGTGACGGTCAGTGCCAATATTGGGAAAACGGGTG
>DASXTY010000700.1:0-3025 GCA_036505155.1 Polyangiaceae bacterium
ACTGCGGAGCGGTAGGTCGGGCAGCGCCCAAAGCGCGCCAAGAAAGCGGGAGAAAGCTGCCGGTGCTCCGTCTTTCCTTCGAACTTGAGCCAAGGCCCCTCGTCGTATCTTGCGCCGCCGGCTTCCCTGACCTCGGGCCCCTCTCTCGCGCAGTTCGTACGACTCTCTCGCGCAGTTTCGTAATCGCCTACTACTTATGCGAATATCAAGCACTTACGTATATTGTGAGCGATTGCAAACGCAGCTCTGCGGGGGCGAGCATGCCGCGCTGGCGCTCGAATCGAAAGCTCACCGCGCGGCTGGTTAGCGTTGCGCTTATGCGGGTAGTGAGTTACGGAGGCGTGTTGTGAGTGCTTCGGGCGTCGTGGTCACCGACACCGAAGTGCCAGCCATTCGGGTGCGCCACCTCTGGCACCGGTACGGAAACTTCGAAGTGTTGCGCGACGTGAGCTTCGAGGTGAAAAAAGGGGAAATCTTCGGCTTCATCGGTCCGAACGGCGCTGGCAAAACCACCACCATCCGCGTGCTTGCGACATTGCTCGAGCCGACCGCGGGGCGCGCCGAAATCAACGGGCTCGACGTCGTGGTCCAGCCGCAAAGAGTCCGCCGCGTTGTCGGATACATGCCGGATCACTCCGGCATATACGAGCGCATCACCATTCGCGAATACTTGGAGTTCTTCGCTACCGCCTACGCCGTCCGTGATCTGTCCGTGGTGGGGGCGGTCATGGAGCTCGCCGATCTCAGCAGTCTTGAGGATCGACTGGTGGCGACCCTCAGCAAGGGCATGCGACAACGGCTTCAAGTTGCGCGCATCCTGCTTCACGACCCGGAGGTCTTGCTCCTGGATGAACCGGCGAGCGACCTCGATCCGCGCGCACGCATCGAGATAAGAGACCTGCTCTTGGAGCTGCGCGAGCTCGGAAAGACCATCCTGGTTTCGAGCCACATCTTGACCGAGCTCAGCGACGTATGCACTTCGGTGGGCATCTTGGAGCGCGGCAGGTTGGTGGTGTCGGGATCGGTCCCGGAAATCGCCGAGCGGCTCGCATCCAGCACCGAGCTCGCGGAACCCACTTCGCCGCCTGTCGAGCCTTCAGGTGTGTCGGCACCGGAGCAGGTCTCGAGCCCCGAGCTCACAACTCTAGCCGGGGTTCCCATTCCGCGTTCAGCTCACAAACGTCTCAAGCTGCGCGTGCTCGGCGAGGCGCAGGCGGTGGTACCGCTGCTTTCGGGCGGCTCGGGCATTTTGAACATCGAGCCGAGCCGCGGTGGCCTGCTCGTGGTGGAATACGTGGGCGACGACCGTTTCGTGGCCGATGTCGTCCGGCACCTGGTGACGAGCGGCGTGCCGGTAGTCGGAATCGAGCCGGAACGAAATGAGCTCGAGCGCATTTTTTTGGAAGCAACTCGGGGTGAGTTGCAGTGACACTCCTCAGAATGCGCCACTGGTTCGAGGACCAGCTCGAGCACCCAAATCCGGTTTGGGTGCGCGAGTTGCGCCAGTCCGCGCGACTACATCGCACGCCGTTGATTCTCGCGCTGATCACCAGCATGATGGCGCTCCTCATCTGCTCGGTGGGCGGCTCAGTCAGCGTCACCCTGGAACCCGCCAAGGTAGGGGTGGCGCTGTTTCACACTTTCTTCTCCGTGGCGTTTGCCCTGGTGAGCTGGCTCGGGCCCGCGGTCGCGTCGAGCTCGATCGCCAGCGAGCGCAGCAACCGCACCTGGGAGGCCTTGTTGCTCACGGGGCTGACTCCGGCGCGGATCGCGCGCGGCAAGTTCTTTTCAGCGCTGACCTACATTGGGCTCTATTTGGTGACGCTGGCTCCGGTCGGGGCGCTTCCATTTTTGTTCGGCGGCGTCACACCCACCGAAGTGATCATCGCTTTTGTGCTGATGGCATTGGTAGCAGCGCTTTCCGTGGCTTTCGGTCTGGCGATGAGCTCAAAGCTATCCAGCCCCGCGGTCGCCATCATCGTGACCTTGGTGCTGGCCATTCCCGGGTCCATGTTTTTGTTCCTCCTCTTGGGGCCTGCGCTTTCCATCTCGGTGCACGAGTTATGGCCGAGCGTGGATGCCGGGCCCCCCATTTGGCTGCCCGCCGCTTACGTGCGAGCCGATTTCGGCGTCGAATATCTGGTGCTCTTGGTGCTCGGCCCTTTGGTTGCCACCGTGATTCCGGGCTGGCTGTTGTTCGAAGTGACGGTTTCCAACATGTCGGACCCAAGCGCCGATCGCTCGTCGGGCGTGCGGCGCTGGTTCCTGGTCAGCGCGCCGGCTATCACCGCGACGCTCGCGGCATTCGTAGCGGTGATTCCGGGAAGGTCGGGGCCCACGGTGGCGGCCGTGACGCTGTTTTGTTTCCTGGTCACGGTGGCTTTCCTGTTCATGGGGGAGCCGCTTTGGCCCTCGCGCCGAGTGGTCGAGACCTGGCAACACACGCAAGCGCGGATGCTGAAGTCGGAGATTTGGTGGTCAAGATCCTCGATCAGGCGCTTTCTCGGTCCTGGCATTCTGCAAGCGAGCTCTCTCTTGCTCGTGCTTGGGCTCTCCGTGATCGGCCTCTTGGTGACATGCCTACTTGCGATGCGGCTCCCACCCATCCGAATCAGGCAAGTTTTGGCCGTGAACGGGTATCTTGCCGGCTTTTTCGTGTTCGTGGTGGGCCTCGGAGCCTGGGTGCGCTCGAGAGCCCACAGCAGCGTCGGTCCGCGCATGTTGATGATCGCTGCGCTATTTTCCATCACCGTTGGCCCCTGGATCGCGATGGCCATCGCCGGTGTGGTGAGTCAGACTGATAAAGCCGTGCTGGTCGCCGCACCTTCTCCGACATTTGCTCTGGTCATGAGCGATGCCCTCACCACGCATGCTGCCGGCTGGCAGGAGCGGATCTCGGCGGGGGCGATGGCCGCGGGCGGCTGGACCGTGTTCGGAGCGTTTCTGCTGGGCGCCGCTCGGGTGCGCGTGCGCCGGCTCCATAGCGACCACCAGCGTTCTTTAGCCGAGCTCGAGGCGCTATTGA
>DASXTY010000701.1:0-2743 GCA_036505155.1 Polyangiaceae bacterium
GCCCGGGACCCCCTGGAACAGCTCTTCAACCCATTCGCTTGGCTCGCCCGCCCGCAGGGCATATTGGCGCAAAATCGGCTGGACCGAGCGATCGATGAGGATCATTTCGACGTCCGATTCCCCGGTAAGGGCTCGGATCAGAGCCCAGGTCCTGGGCGCGTCGAGATTTTCAGCCGTCGCCGGTGCATACCACCGGGCGCCGTCCAGGTAGTAATAGCCACTGTCGACGTCCCGACCGGATTGGTGGCTCAAGTGTGGGGCTAGAGGCCCGCCGTTTCGAGCGCTGAGGTGGCCAACGTAGAGCGTAGGCGTGTTGGGAAACTGTGCCCGGACCACGGCGACGCACGCTTTGACGAAGTCGACGGTTTCCTGGGTGCCCCAGGCGTGAGCCGGATCGACCACCTCGATCCCGTTCGCCGAATCCAGCGCTACTGAGTTCAACAACGTCCCACCGCTCGGGCTGCCAATCGACATTGAGCCCAGAGCATCCGGGTGGCTCGAGAGCATCTGTTCCAAGTCGGCTTCGGTCTTTCCATCCAGCGGATGCACGCGGGTCT
Organism: Polyangiaceae bacterium; assembly: GCA_036505155.1. Lineage (GTDB taxonomy): Bacteria > Myxococcota_A > Polyangia > Polyangiales > Polyangiaceae > DASXTY01. The sequence continues at coordinate 558 of DASXTY010000701.1, forward strand.
CGCCTGCGAGGGAGTAGTGCGTGTCACTGTCGCCGGCATCGTCGATGGACGGAGACGTTTGGTCTTGGTACCCGACCGGTAGATTGGGCGGCTCCTGTACCCTGGAGTCGGATTTTGCAGCCGGTGCCGCGCGCTGCGCCGGCGCGGGGAAGCTCGTATGAGCACCGGTCGACGCGGAGCTCTGGCATGCCAAGACCCCTGTCAAAATGAGTCCGGCTAACCAGCGCCTCATCGCACGCGCGCACCATAGCCGAAAATTGGCACCGTATGGAATATGCGCGTTCTTGGACGCTACTCCGCCCGCGCGCGGCTTAAAAACCATTGTGCGGTTTGGGCAAGGCCGGCGTCGAGATGGGTGAAGCTACCAACCCAACGCCGAGCGCGGCCCGCGTCCAACACCGAGCGGCCGATGTCTCCCGCGCGCGGCGACGACTGTTCAATGCGCCCCTCGCGGCCAAGCACCTCTAAGACTTTTTGGGCCAAGTGCAAAGTGTTGGTAGCAATCCCGGTGCCCACGTTCACGACCGGCTGGTCCACCCGCCCCTCTAGAGCGAAGAGGTTCATTCGGACTACGTCCTCGACGAATATGTAATCCCGGATGCATCCGCCATCTCCGACTCGCTCACGCGCGTTCACGCAGAGCGGCTCGCCCTGGAGTGCCCGCTCCATGAAAATCGCCACCACGCCCGCTTCGCCCCGAGGAGCCTGGCCAGGCCCGTACACGTTGGCGTAGCGCAGGGCACAGGTAGTGATTCCGCGCTCTCGCTCGAAGACTCCGAGCATTTGCTCGGCGGCGAGCTTGTGGATGCCATATGGGCTCTTTGGGTAAAGCGGATCGTTTTCGCTTGCGGCGTGACCTTCGGAAACTTCTCCGTAGATTGCGCCGCCGGTGCTCGCGAACACAAAACGCTTCACGCCCGCTCGACAGCACACCTCCAGCAAGCCCAGGGTGCCGAGCAAGTTCACTTCGGCGTCGCGACGCGGTTGTGCCATGCTGAGAGGGATGCTGACCAGCGCCGCTTGATGACTGACCACTTCGGGGCGAAAATCGAATACCGCTGTTTCAACCGCCGACGCTTGGGTGACGTCCACTTCGAAAAACTCAACTGCGCCGGGCAGGTTGTCGCGCGATCCGGAGCTCAAGTCGTCCAGCACTGCCACTTGGTGGCCGGCTTCGACGGCTGCTTTCGCGATGTGGGAGCCGATGAAGCCGGCACCGCCGGTGACCAAAACTCGCATGTGAGATCGCTAAGGGTGCCCGACGCGTGACGCCCGTTGACCCAGCTTACAAACCGAGGTGTGGAGCGCACAAGGGAGGGCGCCCAAGAGCTCTCGAGGATGCTTTCGAGGCGCGCGCGCACGCAAGCTGCTATTTAGGCCGGGCGAGCCATGTCCGAAGACGATCCAGTTCAGCTGTTTCTCGATTGGTACGTCGAAGCGGTGCGACAAAAGGACCCGCTTCCGGAAGCCATGACGCTTGCAACGGCCACTCCCCAGGGCGCCCCGTCGGCGCGCCTGGTTCTGTTCAAGGGAATAACCGGCGGAAGAATCACTTTTTTTACCAATTACGACAGCCGCAAAGCCCGCGAACTGGAAGCGAATCCACGAGCGGCCCTGGTGTTTTATTGGACCTCCTTGCACCGACAAGTTCGTATCGAAGGCACGGTGGAGCGCGTCGAAAGCGCGCAGTCGAACGCGTACTTTAGCACCCGACCTAGGACAAGTCAGCTCAGCGCGTGGGCTTCACCACAAAGCCGGGAAGTCTCTTCGCGCGAAGAACTCGACCGAGCGTATCGCGAAGTCGAACAGCGCTTTTCCGGACGGGATGTGGAGCGTCCGCCGAACTGGGGAGGATACGGCCTCAAACCAGAGCGTTTCGAGTTTTGGATCGGTCGGGAGCATCGCCTGCACGATCGGTACCTCTACCTGAGAAGCGGTGAGCAATGGACAAGAACTATGCTGGCCCCCTAGCGTCTAGCGCGCGGTTGCAAAGTCGACCGCGATCGCGTAAGCGATGACATTGCCCGGTGGACCTGAAGAGCCAAACTGCCGCGCGGGGACCAGGGCGTCGATCAGCTGATAGGTCGACGCCCGGCAGCGATGACTGAGCAAATCCCCCATCCCCAAAAGAACGCGGCCCTTCGACGTAGTTTGAATTGGCTGGCGAAGTTGGTCACCGCCTGCGC
>DASXTY010000702.1:0-1573 GCA_036505155.1 Polyangiaceae bacterium
GGCCGGCGCATACGTCTTATTTTTCAACTATCCGCGCGCGGCGGAAACTTTCGACAAGATCAGTCAAAATGCTCACTTTACTCCCACCGATCGGAGAGAAGCCGCTCGCCAGTCGCTCTCGCTCTACGCGAGCTTGGGAGACCAGGGGGGAATGCTGCGCGCTCGCGGCCGCTTTACCGAGCTCGGGGCCTCACCTAAAGAGTCAGCGGAAGCGGATTTCCTAGCGGCCAGCTCGGAGCTAAAAAAATGGGACCAGTTCAGCCCCAATGAAGGGCGGAACGCCGCCGCGCGACGCGACGCCGAGCGCGCCATGGAAGGCTACTACGCCGCCAACAAGAATCGGGATGGAGCGGCGCAATACTTGGTGCAGTCAGCATACTGGGCTGCCAAGACGAAATACGCCGCGCAATCGGGCGACACCAACGCTTGGTGGTCGACCACCATCCACGCATTCGAAAGGTGGAAACAGCTGGCGCCGACGGAAAAGGGCAAAAGCACCGCGCTCGGTTCCTACGAGGCAAGTCTGGCGGCGGAAGCCGAATACGTGATGCTGGACCAAGAGATAGCCCAAAAATTCGATTACGAGAGCGGGCACCACCGCTTCAAGGGAACGCCCGTCCAGGTCATCGATCGGTACAAGAAGGACGCGCTGGAAGCCAAGCAGTGGTACGACAAGCTGCAACATGTCACCGACGCATACGTATCACCGGAATGGACCACCGCGGCGGTCTCGCGACAAGGTTCCCTCTACGACTCGCTCCGAACCGGCCTTTACAACACTCGGCCCCCCGACCTTCGCATGTTCGACGCCAAGCAAGAAGCACTGCTCAAGCGTGCGGAGACCAGCGAAAATCCCGACTTACAGGAAAAGGCAGACGCTATTCGCATCAGTGTTCAGCAAGGCTGGCGCGATCGGCGCGACCGGGAGCTGGAAGCGGCGGATCGCGTGGTTATTGATCGTTATGCCACCAGCGTGGTTTTGGCTCGCCGCTACAACATTTCCAGCCGCCCGGTGACCAACGCCATTCGCCGGCTGGCGTTTCTCACCGATGTGATCGGTGAAGCGAAAATCAGCGCGTACACCAGTACCATTAAAGATTTGAAGTACACTCCGGGCATGTTCCTGAAGATGCGCCCGGGACTGGTCACGGCACCGGCGCCGGAAGGTTTGCCTGCGCCGCTGCCGGCGTTTGCACAATGACCAGCGCGAGACTCCGACGACTTGAAATGAGCGGGATTCAAGAGGGGGTGCTGCCCACCCCGCGACATGCTCGGCTGGCCTGGCAACGACGAGTCCGCGTGCGCGGCTCGCCAGGCCGCCTGCGCGTGTCGCCGCCTCCTCCCTTATGTCGTGCTCGCCTTCGGCTGCGCGCGCCATGGGAGGGGCGCCCGATGCTGCTGCGCGTTCACACGCTCGTAGGCCGAGCGATCGTCACGACATTGGCCACAGGATGTTTGAGCGCTGAGCCGGTGGCGTCATCACCGCCGCCGCCGCCGTCGAACGTTGATTCCTGTCCGCCGACGCTCGCGCCGCCCGCTCCCTTGGCCCAGGAGTACGGAGCTTCGGAAGGCC
>DASXTY010000703.1:0-4263 GCA_036505155.1 Polyangiaceae bacterium
CGCGGCCGCCTTAGAGCGGTTTTCATTTTCCCGTCTTTCATGCGGTTGAAAACCGCTCTAAGCCTTGCTCAATGTTGTAGCTATGCGCTCCCAGGTCGATGCCTCCTCCGCTCCGAGCGGCTGATTGCGGGGGAAGTGGAAAGGGTGAGGGCGCGCTTCGGGCTCGCGAAGTCGATAGACGCGAAGCGTGGCGCTTTCGACGCTGCCGATCCGCCCACCGGCGCCGACAAACAACGCCATTAAATCCGGGCCCACCGCGCGTCGCGGCACCGGACGGATTATGACCCTGTGTCCGGAGGAAAGGCGCCCGTCCAGGCCGGCCACTCGCTGGTCCACCGGATCACTCCACCGATCCGGTGCGCCGGCGACGCCTCCGGCGATCCAGCTTGCCACGCTTGCCGAGAGCGGCGCTTCGGCGCCGAGTCGCAAAGTGAAACCCCTGTCTTGAAGCCAGGCTTCGGCTTTCGAGAGCGGCGAGCGGCCGGCAATCGTCGCAAGCTGAGATGTGGAATCGATTACCGGTTCGTCGAGCGGGATAGAGGTGGGATGCTCCGGCGCGGGTGCGCCGCGTGGCAACTCGGGAGACAATCCGGGCGGCAGGAGCGTTCCGGGATTCATGATTTGGTCAGGGTCACAAACCTGCATCAGACGGCGCGTGAGAACGGCGCCTTCGCCGAGCTCCTCCACCAGCGCCGTCGCCTTGCTGCGGCCGATACCGTGGTGGTGGCTGATGGTCCCGCCGGCCTCGAGGGCGGCTCCAAGCGCTTGGCGCCAAGCGCGCTGGTGAACGGCGGAAGCATCCGCCGGGTTTCGACCGGCGCCGCAGAAGGTGAAGTAGATACACGAGCCATCGGGATAGGCGTGGCTCAAATGGGCGAATACCAGCGCGTTTTCAGCTAGCGCGCGCCGTACATCACGATACAGCCGCTCGATTTTCGACCACGGTGCCGCCACCTCCAAGGTGTCGCTGAAGACTCCGGAACGAAGCAATAACGCCTGGCGATAGCTGATAGCGTAGCGGTGCTGGAACCAAGCGCGCGCCGGCGCTTCACCGAGCGGACGACCCGCTTCGCTCAAACAAAGCGCGTGCGCACTCTCGGAGTCGGCCGCCGCTTCGTCCCCCGAGCCTTCGAAGATCAAAAGCAAGGTGCACCGTCCCCACGCCGATCGGCTAAACATTTCCGATGCTGCGTTCAATGCGCGGGGGATGCGCACCGCCGATCGCAAAACCGCGCCGAGCTTCTGCCAATCCACGGTACCCCCACCGCCACCGTGCCGGAGCAGGAATGAATCCAGCGGGTCGTAGAGACGTGCCACTGCCGGCCGGAGCCCGTTCTGAAAAATCCGCCGCAAGGCGTTGGAACCACTGGCAACGTCATTAAAGGTGTAAGCCGAGAAAGTGCGCTCCTGTGGAGCGCGGTGCAGACGCAAGCGCGCACCGGTAATGATCCCCAGCCTTCCTTCGCTGCCGATGAATAACCCCGTGAGATTCGGCCCCCGCTGCCTCCAGCTCAGCTCCACCACTTCTCCGCTGCCCAGCACGCATTCCAGGCCTGCCACCATGTCTTCTATCTTTCCGTATCGGCCCGAACATTGACCGGCTCCCCGCGCCGCAATCCAGCCCCCGACCGTCGAACACGAAATGCTGGAAGGAAAGTGCCCCAGAGTGTAGCCCTGCTCTTCGAGTCGATCCTCGAGCGTGATACCCAGCGTGCCCGCTCCAACCTTCACCAGCGGCGCCTGCTTGTCGATGGAAATGCTCGAAAGCTCTTTCGTGTCCAGGATGACCGAGCGCGGGTCCGGAACAATGCCGCCGCAGACACCACTGCCGGCGCCGAATGGCACTAGCGTCACCCCGTGCTCTCGCGCGAAACCCACCGCCCTCGCGACTTCTTCCATTTTTCTCGGCCAAATAACGGCTAGAGGAAGACCCGGTGACGAATGTGGAAGCTCGATGAGACGCTTGGTCCAGGCGTCGCCGGCGTAGGCGGCTCGGTCGGAAGCGCGGTCGCTCACTCGGACGCCGGGAAAAGCTTGCTTCAGGGCTCGGACGAGATCCACGGGGGACGAAGCGTTTTAGCCCCTGTACGGAGTAAACGCACCGATATATAGGTTTCTGCCCCGTGGCGAACCAATATCGCATTCACTCGCGCTACCGCTGGTCTTTGATTGGGCGGTTCCTGTACCCGACTTTCTTCGGCGTGGTGTGGGCTTGTGGCGGCGGGAAATCGCCTGCCAAGAGCGCCTCCGAAAGTGCGCACGCCCCTGAGACATCGGGACAAAAGGAAGGATCGAGCACCACCGCGAATCGCTCCGATACGCGCACGGACTGCGCTGACGGCACCTGTTTCCAATGCGGCCGCGGGGTATGCCTGATCGGTTTTTATTGCGACGAAGGCGCGCAGGGAGGTCCGGGATGTAGCTGGCTTCCTGAATGTCCGAGCCGAGCCAGTTGCGGCTGCGTCAGCAAGGTGCTCGGGGAAAGCTGTTCGTGTGACGAACGCGGTGGAGGGGTCTACGTGAAGTGCAGGTAGGAGCGACGCTAGGCGGCGGCAGCGTGTAGCTGCATCCGGCTCGATCACGATCACCAAGTACGAAGCTGTGGGGGGCAAGATCGAAGGCTCGTACGTCGTCAATTCGTTCGACCCCCCGGTCGATCCGGGTTGTCCGACAACCCCGATACAGGGTACCTTTAGCGTCACGCGCGGCCCCGATTCTTGAGCGCGGCAGCACTGCGCGCGGGGCGGCGTCGATGCACGTGAATGGTCATGGCGCCATGTCTTCCGCACTGGCCACCACCTCCAGCGCCGCTTCACTGATGAGGTCGCTGGCGGCAGGCCCTGCCACGCCCCAGGCTTTGCCTCGAACCTTACATCGCGTGTTGAGTCGACGGCGTTCTAGTCAGTATGGCCAGCGCTGGGCGGAAAACCTGCTCGGTATCTGCCGCTTCCGGGCTGGTTCCGCGAACTTGCTCGAGCGCGCGGCGCGTCTCCGTTTCACGAAAACCGAGGCCACGGAGCGCGCGAAACATCTTCGCGTGCGCTTCGGTGACGCTTGGCCGGGGTGCCCCACCGTACACGGTTCCGTCGGCGTGCCGGAACCGCAATCCCGTAGAGGCGCGGCCTTCGATGAGCAATGTACCTCGATGGCTTGCGCGATGATGTGCTCCACAAAGCACAATCAACTTGTCCGGATCGTGACCGCCGCCTTCCGAGCGCAAGTCTACGTGGTGAACATCTAGAAACACACTGTTTTTACAACCGGGTACCGCGCAGCGACCGTGATCGCGTCGCATCACCTGGCGGCGCGTCGCCGGCGGGATGTCCTGCGAGGCGCGCTGAATCGGTGACCGGTCACGACCCCCGTGGGTCACGTGGGTCACAGGAGTCACGGGATCCGCTTCGAGAACGTCGGTTTTCAGTATCCCGGTGCGAGCGAGCCCGCGTTGCGCGACGTGAATCTGCACGTCCAGCCTGGCGAGCGCATTGCGCTGGTGGGTGAGAACGGCGCTGGCAAAAGCACTCTGGCGAGGCTCTTGCTAGGGCTATACCGGCCAACGCAAGGCAGGATTCTCGTGGACGGTGTCGACTTGGCCGACATCGACCCTCTAGCGTGGCGGAAGCAAGCGGCTGCCGTATTTCAGGAATTCGTCCGTTATCAACTTACCGCTCGCGAGAACATCGGTTTAGCTGATGTGCGAGCCCTGGCACATGATGACCAGATCATCGCCGCCGCGCGAACCAGCGGCGCCCACGCCTTCATTGAAATGTTGCCGGCCGCATACGACACGCTGCTGGGAAAGGGCTTCGAAGGCGCTCGCGAGCTTTCCGTCGGGCAGTGGCAAAAGCTCGCCTTGGCACGCTCGTACCTCCGTAGTGCCCGTGTGCTGGTTCTCGACGAACCGACAGCTGCGCTCGACGCTCTGGCGGAAATGGAGGTGTATCGACAGTTCAGCATTGCGTCGAAAGGGCGGACGGTAATTCTAATTTCTCATCGTCTGGGTTCCGCAAGGCTAGCCGACCGTATCGTGTTCTTGGAGCAAGGTCGCGTCGTGCAGTGCGGTAGCCATGACGAGTTACTGACCCGCGGGGGCGCGTACGCAGACCTGTACGCCTTGCAAGCCGAGTGGTACCGGGAAACCCCAGGTGGCGACGGTCAGAAAGTGGAAGCACGGGTTTGACGATCGAGCCGGACCTGTCGTCGCGCGATCGATGGCCATACCTGGTCAGGCTCCTGACTCTGCTTTTCAAGCTTTCTCCCGCT
>DASXTY010000704.1:0-4671 GCA_036505155.1 Polyangiaceae bacterium
CCACCACCAAATTCCTCGAGTGCTGAGCGGCCTTGGGCTTTCCATCCTGAGCACGTCGCAGGGCATCGTGACGGACAAGCAAGCTCGCCAGCGTAAGATTGGCGGCGAGCTGTTGTGCGAGGTTTGGTGATGGCGACCGCGGCGACAGCAGAACTAACCCAGGTCCGGCAGTCTCGCATCGGCAAGCGCGTCGTCCCGGTGCCCAAGGGCGTCACCGTGACCTTCCACGGCAAGCGCGTGGACGTGCAAGGCCCCAAAGGGAAGCTTGAAGTGGAGCTCCCCGACCTGGTGAGCGCGCGCCAAGACGGCGCTGTGATCCGGGTCGAATCCAGCGCACCCTCGCGTGATGCGCCTCGGCTGCAAGGCCTGGGACGGGCGCTGCTCGCCAACGTGGTACGGGGCACCGCGGAGGGCTACGAGCGCATTCTGGAATTGGTCGGAACCGGGTACCGATGCGAGGTCAAGGGAAAGGTGGTTACGTTGCTGCTGGGGTATTCTCATCCGTGCGTGGTAGAGCTGCCCGCATCGGTGAGCGGGCTGGTCCCGCCGGACTCCAAGGGAACGCAGCTGGTTTTGAGCTCGCCGGACAAGGGCGCACTCGGGCAAATCGCAGCCAGTATTCGTGCGCTCAGGCCGCCCGAGCCCTACGCGGGCAAAGGCGTCCGCTACCGTGGAGAGGTGATTCGTCGCAAGGCGGGCAAGGCCGGCAAGGCAAAGGCCAAGTAACGGAGAAGCGGCATGGCGATCAAGCTCAGCGGCAGGCAAAAGCGGAAATTTCGGATCCGAAACAAAATTTCCGGGACCCCGGAGCGTCCTCGGCTCACCGTGTTTCGGAGCGCTCGTCACATCTACGCGCAGGTGGTGGACGATGAAGCGGGCAGCACTTTGGCCGCCGCTTCCACGCTGTCGCCGGATTTAAAGGGCACCCTGGGGAGCGATTCCAAGACCGATGCCGCGAAAAAAGTGGGCGCTTTGATCGCCAAGGTCTGTCAAAAAAGAAAAATTGCCAAAGTGGTTTTTGATCGCAACGGCTATCTCTATCACGGGCGCGTCAAGGCGTTGGCCGACGCCGCGCGCGCCGAAGGACTGAGCTTCTAGATGGCACTCGATTCCTTCGAAGATGACAAGCTGAAGGAGCGTGTCATTGAGATCAATCGCGTCGCAAAAGTCGTGAAGGGCGGCCGTCGCTTCAGCTTCTCGGCATTGGTTGTGGTTGGCGACGAAGCCGGGCACATCGGCATCGGCCTGGGCAAAGCGAACGAGGTGCCCGAAGCCATCCGAAAAGGGAATGACCAGGCGCGTAAGAACCTATTCAAAGTACCCATGGTCGGCGCCACCGTACCGCATGAGGTGGTGGGCCGGTTTGGAGCGGGCAAAGTGCTGCTCAGACCCGCTGCGCCCGGGACCGGTGTGATCGCCGGCGGAGCCGTGCGCGCCGTGGTCGAGTCGGCGGGGATTCAAGACATTTTGAGCAAGTGCCTCGGGTCCGCCAACAAATACAACGTGGTGCACGCCACGGTGGAGGCGCTGAAAACGCTGCGCGCTCCGGAAACGGTGGCTTCCGCTCGCGGCAAAAGCATGGAGGAGATCACTATGGACTACCCGGTAGCGGCGGTTTCGGCCAAAGCGGCCACCGCCCAGTCCATCGTGGCTTCCACTGACACGAGCCCCAAAGGGAGCTCCGAATGACGGGAAAGCTCGAAGTTCGGCAGACGGGAAGCGTGGCCAGTCGGCCGCATACCCAGCGGCGTATCATCAGGGGGCTGGGCTTGCGCGGGCCGGGCTCAGTGGTAATCGTCGAAAACACGCCCTCGTTCCGAGGTATGATCAAAAAAGTGCTGCATTTGGTGGAAGCCCGGGTGAAAAAGCCATGACGGAGATCCTGTCGCGACTTTCCCCGCCGGCCGGTGCGCACCGGCTCAGCAAGCGCGTAGGCCGGGGCATCGGTTCTGGGCTCGGCAAAACCTGCGGCCGAGGCCAAAAGGGTCAAAAGGCGCGTCAGCCGGGCAACATCAACAAGCGGCACTTCCAGGGGGGTCAAACTCCCATTCAGCGCCGCCTGCCGAAGCGCGGCTTTCGAGTTCCCTTTCCGGTGTACACGCAAGCCATTGACGTTGGCGAGCTCGAGCGATTCGACGCCAACTCGGAAGTGGATGAGACGGTACTGCGAGCGGCGGAGTTGGTTAGCGGACGCAATGTTCGCATCAAGATCGTCGGCAATCAGGGGCTAACCAAGAAGCTCGTCGTTCGCGCCTACGGCTTCAGCAAGGCTGCAGCGGCCATGATCGAGAAGGCGGGCGGCAAAGCAGTTGTGGTCAGCGCCGTACCGGTGGCCCAAGCTCCCTCCGGCTAGTCGCGCGCCTATAAATGGCCGTATTTCAGGGTTTCACGAATATCTTCAAAGTGCCGGAGCTCCGCCGGCGCATCACTTTTACCCTCGCCATCCTGGCGATTTACCGGGTTGGGGTTTTCATCACCACTCCCGGCGTCGACCGCGGCGTGATGCGCAACATCGTCAAGGGCCAGGGCGGCTTGCTCGGCCTGTTCAATCTGTTCTCGGGTGGGGCGCTTTCCAACCTCTCGATCTTTGCACTCGGCATCATGCCGTACATCTCCGCGAGCATCATCATGCAACTGCTCGGCATGGTGAGCAAACAAGTCGAAGAGCTTCGCAAAGAAGGAGAGGCCGGGCGCAGGAAGCTCGAGCAATACACGCGCTACGGGACCATCGCCCTCAGCGCATTCCAGTCTTTCGGCGTTGCGGCAATGCTGGAGGGGATGAACAACGCTGACATGGGAGGCGGCCGATTTGGCGACGTGGTCACCACCCCCGGTTGGGGCTTCCGATTGATGACGATGATCACGCTCACCACCGGCACCGGGCTACTCATGTGGATGGGTGAACAAGCCACCGAACGCGGGATTGGAAACGGCATATCCATGATCATCTTCGCCAGTATCGTGAGCGGGATTCCCCAGGGGCTCGGGCAATATTGGTCCGGTTCCGCAGGGCAAATCGAACCGCTCAGCGTTACCATCCTGCTGGGTGTACTCCTCATCAGCATTGCCGCGGTGGTGTTTTTCGAGCGAGCTCAACGCCAGATTCCGATTCAATACGCTCGCAGGCAAATCGGCCGGCGGGTGTACGGCGGGCAGAGCGCGCACCTGCCGCTCAAAGTGAATATGGCCAGCATGATCCCGCCCATCTTCGCTTCCAGCCTGCTCATGTTTCCCGCGACCCTGGCAAGCTTCAACATCCCGGGCATGCAGGCCTTCAGCGGAATGCTGACCCGAGGAGACTGGCAGTATCACGCGCTCTTCGGGCTGCTGGTCATCTTCTTTTGCTTTTTCTATACGGCGGTTACCTTCCAACCCGTGGATGTGGCCGACAATCTAAAGAAGCAGCAAGCCAATATCCCCGGCATTCGCCCGGGTCGGCAGACGGCGGAATACATCGAGCGCGTCCTCACTCGAATCACCGTAGGCGGTTCGATTTATGTTGCAACCATTTGCATCGTGCCGTCGCTGATCGCCCAGTCGTTCAAGATCCCCTTTCAGTTCGGCGGGACCAGCCTCATGATCGTGGTGGGAGTAGCGCTGGAAACGGTCAATCAGATCGAGGCGCACCTGATCACCCGAAGCTACGAGGGGCTCACCGGGCCGCGCACCACGCGGCTGAGCGGGCGCCGCCCGCCATGAGCGCCGCAATGGAAGGGCCCGCCCTGAGGATGATATTACTGGGGGCTCCAGCCAGCGGAAAAGGTACTCAGGGAGCGGTCCTGTCGAGCCGATTCAGCATTCCCAAAATCTCGACGGGAGACATGTTGCGGGAGGCCAGGGCGGCGGGGAGCGCGCTCGGTCAAAAAGCCCAAAGCTACATGGACGCGGGCAAATTGGTGCCGGACGAGGTGGTCATCGGCCTGGTTGAGGAGCGACTGGCGCAGCCCGACGCGGCGCGGGGCTTCATTCTGGACGGTTTTCCGCGAACCGAGCCGCAGGCAACGGCGCTCGAGGCGTTATTGGCGCGCCACGGAACCCCCCTTTTGGCAGTGATTCAGATCGACGTACCCAGGGAAATGCTCCTGGAGCGAGCCACTCTGCGCCGAATGGATAAACGGACTGGACACATCTATCACCTTAAGTATAGTCCACCGCCCCCTGGAGCGGAGCTCGAGCAGCGGGCCGACGACCGGGAAGAGACCGTGAAAAAACGCCTCGACGAATACGACGCCATGACCGCCGCCCTATTGCCTTACTATTCCAAGCTGGGGCTTTTGAGTCGGGTGGATGGCGTTGGCGACCCGGAACAAGTAACGGCCGGCATTTTGGCTGAGCTAGGAAAGTCAACGGAGGAACAACGCAGGCCCAGTTAGCGCACACCGGCGTGGTCGAAGAAATACTGCCGAACGCAATGTACCGCGTGCGACTCGACGATGGCAGGGTCATCCGCGCGGGGCTAACTCCGACGGCTCGTCACGGAATAGTCCGGCTCATTCGAGGCTGCCGCGTGGCGGTGAACATTTCGAGTTACGACCCAGGTCGCGGCCACATCACCGAAGCATTGAAACCATGAAAGTTCGTCCCAGCGTCAAGAAAATTTGCGACAAATGCAAAATCATCAAACGCCGTGGAGTGGTGCGGGTGATTTGTACCAATCAACGTCACAAGCAG
>DASXTY010000705.1:0-5224 GCA_036505155.1 Polyangiaceae bacterium
ACGTCCCGGCATTCGATACAGGATGTATTCGACCCGCGCCGAGTAGATCACATCGGATCCGTCGCGCGACATCTTCAGGCGCTCGATGCGCCCCGTCATCAACACCACCGGCAGTTTGCCTTCGCTGCTTTTGGGGGCCGTGTCGACCACGCCGACTTCCGGTAGCTCATCCAGCTTTTGCCGAGAGGTCTCACGCAGGGCTTGTAGCGCCTTTTCAGACTTTACGGCGGTCGTGTTTTGCATGTCGCCGAGCTGCACCAAAAGTTTCGGCTTCTTGGCCGATTTGGCGGCACCGCCAAGACTCTTCAATGCGTCGGCTACTTGACGCTGCACCGCCTCAGACTCGTCTTCTCGGTGCCGCTGAAGCGCCGCCAAGGAACGCTTGTCACCGATCTTTTTCAATCCACCGGCAGCCGCGGCGCGCACCGACTCTTCCTTGTCATTCAAGGCCGCTTCCAGCGCAGTACGTGCCCCGTCGCTCTTTAGCTTGCCGAGTTGAAGCGCCGCCTGCACTCGAACCCGAAAGTCGGGCGCGCCTCGCAGCTCCTTCACCAAACCCGCTTCCGATGACTCGGCAACCGCCGAAGGCGCCACCGCAAGCGCGATAGCAACCACAACACCTTTGAACCAGGTCGACATCGAGAGCGCGAAAGAACGGACCATGCGCAGTATCGCCCCATCTTGATCCTGAATCAAGAACTCATCCCATTATCCATCCTCAGCGAAATCCGCCGTTAACGGATGCTCAGCTCGCAGAAAATCAGGGGCGCCAGTGTAAGCAGAGGTAGGATACCCCTGCCGAACGTGGCAGTTTGCGCCGTTTGCAGAAGCGTCATCACTTTCGCGCCGTCCGACTCTCGACGGTCCGCGCAAGCGACGGTGGCGAATTTCTGTCCGCACTGCGGGGCAGCGCTGACCCGTCCGCCGTCTCGGGTTGGTCCTGGGAGCGAGCTCGAGCTCGATGGCTGGGGCAAAGCCGTCCTGCAGGAGCGCATCGGCGAAGGCGGAATGGGAATCGTGTATGGCGGCTGGCTCTATTACGATCCACAAGGGCCACGCGCGCATTTGTCGCCGCACCCGGTCGCGGTGAAGGCGTTGAATCCTCTGCTCACCGGTCGCGAGCGAGCCCGAAGGCTGTTCCTTGGGGAAGCGGCGGCGCTCGAACGGCTGAACCATCCGAACATCGTGCGTTTTTATGCATTGGCGCAGCCGGCCGGTCAGCTTGCCATCGTGATGGAGCTCGTGGAAGGGCAGCCGCTCAGCGACGTTATCGACGCCTACGCGTCCGAATCGCAAACCAGCGGCCTCCCTTGCATGCCCTTCATGCACGCCTGGCATTATTTTTCCCAACTGCTTGGGGCGCTGGGAGCGATTCACGCGTTGGGTATCATCCATCGAGATATCAAACCCAGCAACGTGTTGGTGCGCACCGACGGCGTCGTCAAGCTCACCGATTTCGGGATTGCGCGGGTTCCAGCCGACGAGGTGCGGAACACCGGCGGCTTAGCGCCCGGAACCGGGGCTTACATGTCGCCCGAACAAGTGTTCGGCAGAGAGCTCGACCCCCGGGCAGATCTATATGGCGCTGCAGTGGTGCTTTATGAAATGTTGTCGGGAACCACGCCGTTCGAAGGACCAGGGCGGAACGAAATCATGGTTCGAACCGCCCAGGTGGAAGAATCGCCCCCGCCGCTCCGGCGCGCCGTACCGCAGGCGCCCAGTGTGCTTGAAGTGCTGATGGCGCGCGCGCTCGCCAAAGATCCCGCGCTCCGCTTTGGTTCCGCCATCGAGCTGGGCGAAGCGTTTCGCGACGCGCTCGACCTGCCTAAAACGGTCGGCTGGAGGGCACAACAAAAGTTCGCAAAGAACGCCCGGGCCATCAGTGGTGCGCTCGCCGCATCCGGGTCGCTGCCGGCTGGAGAAGCTGAAAAGCTGCGAACCCAGCTGATGAACGCTTACCAGCGAGAGTCGGGGGCACCCTAATACCAGCAGGGCCCCCCTGCGCTTCGCGGAGCCTCCCCGATCCGAGTAGGAACTTGAGGCGCGCAGCACCGGCGTTGACAGTCTTTGCCAGCGCGTGCGAAAGGACCGACGTCCGTCTTTTCGCGGGGATCTGCCCTCATGCACAAAGCTATTGCCGTTGGTCTGATCGCCGCGACCGCCATGGCTTTGGCGTCGAGCCTCACCCTCGCGCAAACAGCTCCCGACCAACCTGCGAAGCCCCAGCCAGCCAAGCCCGCCAAGCCCCCTACTAAACCACCCCCGGAAACCAAGAAACCCGCGCAACCCGAAGCCTCAGATGCGGGCACGCCATCAACTGAGACGGACGCGGCAGCTGCGGCGCCGGCCCAGCCGGAGCAAGAGGCTGTGCCCGAATCGCCGGCTCAGCCTGCTCCTACCGCGCCCGGCACACTGCCACCGCGGCTCGCTCCCCCAGGCGCCGGAACCCTTCCGCAAGCAACGGGCCCAGCGCGCGGCACCAAGCCAACGGCGGAAGAAACGCGCAAGGCGGCCGCCGGCGGCGAACAGGTCTTTGCTGAGGATTGGTGGTCGCACGCGCGTCCGATTCTGGAGCTCCACGGCTACTTGCGAGTCCGCGCCGAGCTGTTTCATAATTTTTCACTCGGTCGCCGCGATGCGCCCAACGATGCAATCTGGCCGCAGCCTTACGACAGCGCATACACCGCCAAGAACGACACGCGGTACGGTGCCCAAAAGTGCACACCGGACGAAGCTGGCCGTGGCTCGAACGACAACCCAACCAATGTCCAGAGCTGCGACAATAGAACTCAAGCAGGAGCCAACATGCGGTTTCGGCTCAGTCCGGAGCTGCATATTTCGGATAACTTGAGAGTCTTGAGCCAGTTCGACTTCCTAGATAATTTGGTGCTGGGATCGACACCGGCCGGATACGCCCTCCAGCCCGCGCCCGCCGGTGGTTACGCGGTGCGCGAGCGCAGCCCCTATACGCCGGTGGGGGCGCTGGATAACACCAACGAGCCGCCCCGCTCCGGGATCAATACCCTCAAGGACAGCGTTGCCATCAAGCGCGCCTGGGGGGAATACGCAACCCCGGTCGGTGAGCTCCGTTTCGGGCGCATGCCCGATCACTGGGGGCTCGGTATGTTGCACAACTCCGGCGACGGGTACGACGACGACTACCAGAGCACGATTGACCGGATCATGTTCGTCACCGGCATACGCCCCTTGGATTTGTACATCGGCGGCGCGTGGGATTTCGTCAATGAAGGCGCTACCAGTGACACCATCGGCGTACACCAGGGCCAACCATACGACCTGGGCCAGCTCGACGATGTCGACGAATACGCGCTCATGCTCTTCCGGCGCAAGAGTCCGGAGCTCAAGCAACTCGCACTCAGCCGGGGCGGCATCGTACTCAACGGGGGTCTATACGTGGTTTACAGAAAACAGTTGCTTTCCAACGATCTCAGCGGTGCAAACGGCGATTGCAGTCGCGCCGCTGCCCTTAATTGCACTCCCGGGAATCCGTCGATCGGCTTGGAACGCCGCGGCATGGTGGACTGGATCCCAGACGCCTGGTTTCAGCTGCTCTACGAAAAGTTCCGCTTCGAGCTGGAAGCGGCGACCGTTCAGGGGTCGGTGGAAAACTCACTGACCGACGGCTTTGACTACACGACGGCACCGGGGGGGGCGGGCTGGAAGCTTCGCCAATACGGCATCGCCACTGAAATCGAGCAAAAACTGGTCGAAGACCGGTTGCGGCTCGCGTTCAACTTTGGCTGGGCTTCCGGCGATCCGGACACCGACAGCTTGGTTCCGCGCGGCGGCAAGAACTTCGATCAGCTGGGCGACAACACGGTTTCCACCTTCCGATTCCATCCGAGCTATCGAGTCGATTTGATATTGCATCGCTACCTGCTCACTCGAGTGCAGGGGACTTACTACTTCAAGCCCGCCGTCGACTATGACTTCGTGCGCCGGCCGGATGGGCAGCGCATCGGCGGAGGCATCAGCGGCACTTGGTCGCGCGCCAGCGAGTTCATTCAGACTCCCGGCCATGCGCGCGACCTGGGGGTAGAGCTCAACGGCTCCCTGTATTTTCAGTCCAAAGACGGGGCGTTGAACGACATTCCGGGAGAGATGGGCGGCTTTTTTACCATGTTGCAATACGGCGTACTGTTTCCGTTCGGTGGCTTGAAGTATCAACGGGCCGAGAAGTGCAGCGGACAAGCTTGCCCCGACGTGAATACGCCTCAGATCCTGAGGTGGTATATCGGGGTGTTCTTCTGAGCCGACTCGACTCTCGACTACATCCACTGCACCGTGCAATGCCCCGAGGAACACACGGCGTGGGCCGTTGCAGGGTAAATCGGCTCGCACAGGTCACAAGACGCCCCCGGGTCGCAGACCAGCGGCGAAAATTCGAGCGCCTTGAGCGCATTGATGGCAATCAGACTTTCAGTGTCGGTACGCCCGCCGCATTCGCAACACTCGACGGTGCGCAGGCGACAGGACGTGGAGTCGGCGCAGGCGGTGACCGGTTGCGCAAGCAAATCCACGATATTGCAGTAGCCGTTGTTGCAGGTGGCAACCAGAGTGGGATCTGACCCTGAATAGCATCCGGGGCAAGCAGTGGTGGAACAAGAGTTGAGCTTGAGGTAATCGGACTGATAGACGCGGTTGATGGCAACGCTGTCGCCGCGGGACGCAGCGCCGCATGTTCCACAACAGGAAGCCGGCCGAACGATACAGTCCGAATTGACGCTGCACGCGGCAAAGCCGGAGGTGCGTCCGCCGGTGCCGGGCAGCCCCCCGGAATTCGTTCCTCCGCCGGTACTGCCTCCGGTATTGCCGCTTCCAGCATTCCCCCCTCCTCCAACCTCCGATGGCACAACCTCGAAGCGGCCCGCACACCCGATTGCGAAGAGCCACCCAAACACCGCCGTCCAGCATAAGCTACGAATCATTTTTGAAGCATATCACTCCTTCGAGGTTCAGACTAACGTGACCGAGGCATGGAACGGCCGCTTCGGGTTGCCATCATTGGATCCGGTCCCGCAGGCTTTTACGCCGCTGAAGATCTGCTCAAGCAAAAGCAGCTACCGGTCGAAGTCGATATGTTCGAGCGGCTCCCCGCCCCTTTCGGATTAGTCCGTTACGGCGTTGCTCCCGATCATCAAAAGATCAAACGCGCCTCGGTCGCATACGAGCGCACGGCCTCGAACCCTGCGTTTCGCTGGCT
>DASXTY010000706.1:0-3222 GCA_036505155.1 Polyangiaceae bacterium
AGGCAATAAGGACGGCGTGGGCACCGCTTATTCGGGGGACAGCCGCGTGTGGTTCACCATCTGGAATGGTTGCATCACCGAAGTGTATTCGCCGACCATTGACCGCCCTCAGGTCCGCGACCTGCAGTTTTTGGTGACTGACGGCAAGCACTTGTTCCATGAGGAAAAGCGGCACCTAAGGAGCGAAACCGTCCGCTCTACGCGCCACGGGCTGGCCTACAGCATCACGAATTCCGATCCCGAAGGCCGATACCGAATCGTGAAAGAAATCATCGCGGCTCCCCACTTGCCGTGCGTGCTTCAGCACACTCGACTGGTCGGCGATGAAGCATTCTTGTCTCAGCTCAGGTTGCACGTGCTCTGCGCGCCGCATCTGGAAGTGGGTGGATGGGGGAATAACGCCTACGTGATGCGCACCACGGGTAGGGACATCTTGGTGGCGGAGAAGAACAATACCTGGCTCGCGCTCGCTGGTTCGGTGCCGTTCGTTCGCCTGTCGTGCGGCTATGTGGGCGCAAGCGATGGCTGGACCGACCTCGCTTACGATTTCCAGATGGAGTGGGAATTCGACCGAGCGCTGGACGGCAACGTGGCATTGACCGGCGAGCTCGCCCTGGACGGACAGCGCGAATTCACGCTGGCGCTGGCCGTTGGGAACGGGTTGCACCACGCCGTCACGGCGCTGTTTCAAGCTTTGGGTGTCTCCTTCGAAACGCACCGAAAGCGCTATCTCGAACAATGGGAGCGCTCCTGCCGTCACTTGCTGCCGTTGGAGCGGAGCTCGGGAGACGAGGGCAATCTCTTTCACTCGAGTTACAGCCTGCTCTTGTCCCACGAAGACAAGAGCTTTCCCGGCGCGTTCATCGCTTCCATGTCCATCCCTTGGGGCGAGGCAAAGAGCGATGAAGATATGGGCGGCTACCATCTGGTTTGGACTCGCGACATGGTCAACACCGCGACCGGCCTGCTTGCCGCCGGAAATTCCAGGACGCCGCTCAGGGCCCTGATTTATCTGGCCGCAACTCAGCGCGAAGACGGCTGCTTTGCTCAGAATTTCTGGATCAACGGCGATCCGTATTGGAGCGGAGTCCAGCTCGACGAAGTCGCGTTTCCCATTCTGTTGGCCTGGCGCCTGGGGCAGGCGGGTGGGTTAGAGGATTTCGACCCATACCCCATGGTGATGCGCGCCGCTGGATTTCTGATCCGCAATGGCCCTGCAACCCAGCAGGAACGGTGGGAGGAAGCAGCGGGATATTCGCCGTCGACCTTGGCTTCGAACATCGCGGCCCTGGTTTGCGCCGCAGGTTTTGCGCGCGCGCGGGGCGCGTCGGTAACCGCCAACTACCTCGAAGAGTACGCGGATTTTTTGGAATGCCACGTGGAAGCCTGGACCGTGACCACCCAGGGCGAGCTCCACCCGGAAGTGACGCGTCATTACATTCGCATCCATCCCGTGCGCTTTGGCGATCCGCACCCGGACGAAGATCCCAATCGCGGTCTGCTCGCCATTGCCAACCGCCCGCACGGAGCGCGCCGGGAATTCCCCGCCAAAGGCATCGTGGACGCGGGATTCCTCGAGCTTTGCCGCTACGGGATCCGTAAGGCTCTGGACCCGCTGATGGTCGACTCGTTGAAGGTCGTCGACCACGTGCTCCGGGTTGAAACCCCGGTGGGGTCTTGTTGGCGTCGCTACAATTACGACGGCTACGGACAGCGTGAAGATGGAAGCGCGTTTGACGGCTGGGGCCAAGGAAGGGCATGGCCGCTCCTCACCGGAGAAAGAGGCCACCACGAGCTCGCGTCCGGGCACGACGCGTCGCCTTTTATCCGGGCCATGGAGGGATTTGCCACCAAGACCGGTCTATTACCCGAACAAGTGTGGGACCAGCCCGACCGACCCGACGACCACATGTTCCTGGGCCGCCCAACAGGAGCGGCGATGCCGCTGGTCTGGGCGCACGCCGAATACATCAAGCTATTGCGCTCGACGCAGGACGGGAGAGTCTTCGACTCGATTCCGGCGGTTGCCGAGCGTTATCTCGGGCATCGCCACGGCTGCAGGCTGCTCGAAATTTGGAAATTCAATCGACAAGCCTCGGCGGTGCGGCGCGGCTTTACGTTGCGCATCCAGGCGCCCGCGGCCTTTCGGCTGCGTTGGACGCGCGACGAATGGCAAACCGTTTCCGACACGGCCTCCACTCCGACGGAGGTCGGCATCGAATTCGTAGACCTGGCCATAGCTCCTCATCAGAAAGCTCCAATCCAGTTTACCTTCTATTGGCCCCAGGCCAACCGCTGGGAAGGGCGCGACTTCGACGTCCGGGTTGTGTGATTCCGATCAATGGGTGGCGGTAGTCAGGCCGCGTGCGCTATCCACCCATTGCTCGCGGTGGATTCGCTCCGGTCGAATCTTGAGATGATCCGCGATCCGTTCGATCTCGATGTCGGTCCATTCAGCAATCTGAGCAATCCGCCGAACGTCCATCGCGTGCAAAGCCCGCGCGAACTTGGGACCGATACCGCGAATCTGAGTTAGATCGTCCGGCGGCTCCAGGCTGGCGATGCTCTTGGCGCTTTCGGCCATTGTGGATAACTGTGCGATTTCGCGCTGCGCTTGCTCCAGCTTCGCGCGAAGATTTGCGGCTTCGAGCCGCATTTGCTCGGCTTCGCGCCGAGCTCCCTCCGCCTCGGCCCGAGCCCGTTCCGCGTCCAATCGGGCCCGCTCTCTATTCTCAGGGTCTGCAGCCTCGGTCCGCTTGGTTATATCGGCTCGATTTGCAAGCTGCAATTTCAAAGCTTCGTTCTCCGCTCGAGCTGCTCCGAGCTCGCGTCGCTTCGAATCCAAAGCTTTGTGTGCCTGATCCAATTCCGCCCGCAGTCGCAGCAGGGCCTTTTGAACCGCGCTCCCGGTCGGAACCGGCGCTGTCTCAGTGGAAGCAGCACCGCTCGCAGAACTCAGTCGGTTCGGCCGAGACAAGCGATCCGGTCGCGACGGTCGATCGCCGCTCGGCTGCGAAGGTCGGTCGCGCACCGGCCGAGGTGCGCTGGACGGCGGCGGCCGAACACCGATTTCGCCCGATGATGGCGGAGCGTCGGGCCGGGGCACGACTGCCACCGGAGGCAAAAAGCTCAATCTAGTGGGCCGGCTCGAATCACTGTTGCTCATGACGCCACTGCGAAAGCGATTCGAAATACACCACGAACACGACCCGCTGTCAACAC
>DASXTY010000707.1:0-9624 GCA_036505155.1 Polyangiaceae bacterium
GGTAAAGCGTGCGCAGCGGGCACCGACTGCCAGAGCGGCGTGTGCTTCAGCGGCCCCTGCGTGACGCCCCCCTGCAATTGCACGCCGCCCTGCACTTGTCAGCAGCCGAGCTGCAGCGACGGAGTGAAAAACGGCAGCGAAACCGACCAGGACTGCGGCGGCACTACTTGTGTCGCCGCGGGCAAGAAGTGCGCGCTCGGGCAAAAGTGCTCGGCAGCTGGGGACTGCGCGAGCGGTAACTGTCCGGGCGGGATTTGCGTCTCGGTGAACACCTGCGCCAACATGGTGAAGGACGGCGACGAAACCGACAAGGACTGCGGCGGTAGCTGTGGTGCCACCTGCGGCGACGGCAAGAACTGCTGCTCTTCGGGCGATTGCGTGAGCGGGGTGTGCAGCGGCGCGAACTGCCCAACCACGTACGGCACTTGCCAACCGCCGAGCTGCAGCGACGGAGTCAAGAACGGCAATGAAACGGACCAGGACTGCGGCGGGGTGAAAGTGCCCGATCCCCAATGTCCTCGATGTGGGGACTTGAACAAATGCCTGACCGGCGCCGACTGCCAGAGCAAGGTGTGCGCGGGGGGTATGTGCCAGGCGCCGAGCTGTCCCGACGGCCAACAAAACGGGTTCGAAACCGACGTGGACTGCGGCAAAGGCAGCTGCACCGTGGGCTGCTGCGCCACAAAGTGCGGTAATGGCCTGAAGTGCGTCTCCGGCGCGGACGGCGCGAGCAGCGTGTGCGGAGTGAACAATAGCTGTCCGTCGCCGCCCTGTACCTGTCAGCCGGCGAGCTGCAGCGACACCGTAAAAAACCAGAATGAATCGGACGTGGACTGCGGCGGCATTTGCGGCTCCACCTGTGCGGAGGGTCGGAGCTGCTTGGTCAACGCGGACTGCTCAACCGTTAACTGCGCGAGCTTGGTATGCGGACCGTTCGTGTGCAATGGGCCCGGCGACTTCACGTATGGCTTGCACTGCTACCACTTCTTTGCGTCCTACGCCACCTGGCAGGCAGCCCTTGCCAGCTGCCAGAGCTGGGGCGGGAGCCTTGCGACCATCAACTCTCAAGCTGAGAACGACTATCTCTGGAATAACTATGTCAGGAGCGTCACCTATACCTGGATCGGCCTCAATGACATCAGTGCGGAAGGCACATTCGTCTGGGCCAACGGTGACCCGTTAGTTTACACGCACTGGTACGGCGGCGGCGTACCGATCAACGCCGCTGAGGACTGCATCATAATGACGGCATGGCACCTAGACGACGGGATGTGGACGGACCTCCCCTGTAGTTCCGGCTCCTCCGCGTATTACATGTGCGAGCGAGGATGAAGCGCCGACGGCGCCCCGCGGTCGTCAAAGTCCCCTGAAAAAATCATGATCCGTTTGTCAGAGCTCGCGGATGTAGAATTCCCGTGTGACGTCCCCGGCAGTCTCCTTCGTTATCCCTGCCTACAACGAGGAGCTTCTGCTCCCGCGAACGCTCGACTCGATCCACGCAACGGCCCGCGAGTTGGGGCTCGATTATGAAATAGTAGTCGCGGACGATGCTTCGAGCGATCGCACCGGCGCGATCGCCGCCGAGCGCGGCGCGCGCGTCGTCCGTGTGAGCAATCGCCAGATCGCCTCCACGCGTAACGCGGGGGCACTGGCGGCTTCGCACGGGGTGCTCTTTTTCGTGGACGCCGACACGATGGTACCCGTGGGCCCCGTGGCCGGCGCGCTGCGCGTCATCGCCTCGGGGGGAGTCGCCGGGGGCTCCACCTGCGCGTTCGATGGCAAGCTTCCGCTCTGGGTCCGCCTCATCATGCTTCCGATAATGGTGCTCGGTCGCTGGGCGCGCTTGACCCCGGGCGCGTTCCTGTTCTGTACCCGCGAGGCCTTCGAAGCGGTCGGCGGCTTCGACGAAACCGTCTTCGGCGGCGAGGAGGTCCTTATGGCTCGCACGCTCGACCGTTTCGCGAAGACGCGCCGCCAACGGTTCACCATCGTCAGGTCGCCCATCATCACGTCCGGTCGCAAGCTCCGTGGTTACGCTGGCTGGGAGCTGCTCGGTTCGCTGGTTCTGCTGGCTCTGCGCGGCCGGCGGGGCGCCCGTCAGCGCGATAACTTCGCAATGTGGTACGGCCCGAGGCGAGAAGATCCGGAGGGTCTGCCCGAAGCTCCGAAAAGGTCGAATCGAATCTTGTGACGTGATCGGACTCCTGCGAGGATCCGAATTCTCCCGATCAAATCACATGGCTTAAACGCACTCGCCAAAAGCCTTTTCCGCAACCCAGATTCCACCGGAACAAACGCGCGCATAGGGATTGAAACATGCGTTGCCGCCGCAGTTCTGCCCTTCAACCGTGCAAGAGCTCCCAAGGTCCGGCACTCCGTTGGGACAGTTACTGTCACCGCAGTACCAAGCCAGGCTTGGCTTTCCGCACAAATATGACTGGCCAACGCAGTAACATTGCACTTCTCCAGGATAGGCGCACGCGGCCCCTTCGGGTGCGCACAACTGATCGCGTGCCGTCACGACGCTCGGAGGGCACTGCGTGGGCTCAGGGGGTGGACAGGCGGGATGCTCATAGTGCCACGTGAGGTCGCCGCCACACACCGCGGTGGTTTGACACTCCGGCCGCGGGTCATCGGCACAGCTACAGACGTAGTCTTTCTGGGTGCAAGCATAGCCCTCCCAAGGTATGTGAACGTCGCCGCCGCAAGTCTTTGCAGGACCGTTGTTTGCCGCTCCGCTGGAACCGGCACCAGTTTGGCCTGCGATGCCGCCGCCCCCGCTACCGCCAGCACCGTGCCAGCCGCCAGTGTTCGCGCTCTCAGCTTGGTCCTGGATGCTGCCGCCACAGGCGAACAGAAGCCCGAGCCCACATGCCGCAAGCCACTTCATGACCGACCTGAGGTTATCGCGTCGCTACCGTTCGAACAAGGTCGCTGGTAAGGCGGACAAGGAATTCTGGTTCGCCACCGGTTCATACACCCGTCGCTCTCGCGTCCTGACTGGAGTAGCCACGGAGCTGCGCTTGCCGACAGGGAGCAGTGCGCAACGCGCGAGCTCGGGCGTGCTGGCATCAGTTTTGCTAAACACGAGCGATGATGCGGTGGTTGGGTGCTTTAAAGCCCTCCAAGTCCTCATTTCACGCGCGGGTTGCCCTTTTCCTTTACGTGTTTTGTGTCCTTGGGCTGCTCGTGAACGATCACGTGCTCAAGTGGCATTCGAACCTGCCGGGCTGGTTCACCGGAAAACTGAGCGATTTCTTTGGCCTGATCGTCGCGCCGTTGACGTTGTGTCTACTCGTGCGAGCCCGGTCCCCGCGGGCACGCGCCCTGTGCTTCGCCGTTCCGACGGCGCTTTTTGTAGCAACAGAGCTCAGCTCAAAGTGCGCAGACCTGGTGTCGGGGCTTTTCGCCGCGACAGGATTGTCATGGAAGCTCTGGGCGGACCCAACGGATCTGATTGCGCTGTCCGTCCTTCCACTGGCCTGGCGCATGGCTTTATGGATGGGCGACAAGGTGATCCAAAGCGACAAGGTGATCCAAACCCTGAGGTGGTTGTAGAAAGGTGACATAACCTCCAATCTACGAACCAAAAAAAGCCCGGATCTGGCGGAAATTCCAGCAATTGTTTATAAAGTGAGCACTTCCGGTTGCACCCTTTCAGTTTGCGAGAGCTGGAATACGAAAAGCCCAACTCGCCCGGCGAGCTGCTGCGCGAGATTTCGGCGCGCAGCGGGCTGGTCAAAAAAGCCTCGGCCGCGACACTGAAGAGTCTCTTGGAGTACGGTTCATTCCCCGAACCTTTCCTGGCGCAAGACTCCAAGTACGCGAGACTTTGGCGCGCTGGTCGCACCGAAAAAGTCATCCGCGAGGACCTTCGCGATCTGAGTCGCCTACCTGAGCTCAGTCGAATCGAAATGCTAGCGGCGCTGCTGCCCGAACGAGTCGGTTCCTTACTCAGCATTGCAGCGCTGCGCGAGGACCTGGAAGTGAGTCACGACACCGTCTCACGCTGGCTCTCCTATCTGAAGGAGCTATATTACGTTTTCGAGCTCAAGCCCTTTCGCGGCTCGATGCGGAGGTCGTTGAGGAAAGAGGGAAAGCTCTACCTGTGGGACCACAGTGAAGTCGACGATCCAGCCGCGCGGTTTGAGAATCTGGTTGCCGCGCACCTGCTAAAGGCATGCCATTATTGGACAGATGCGTATTTGCGCGCGGTCACCGGCAAAGATCCGGAGCGCGCGGGGTGGTTGACGGCGGTGTAAACAATGCGCGCCGTTCAAAGTCGACGTCGAGACCGTAACGTCGCGAGTCCCGGGCGGGTGAGATGGTCTTCGGCGAGCCGGGGTTCTTCGAAAGAGTTCAAAAAGTGAGGAAGTGCCTCGCATAACCGCCCCAGCAGGCTTTTTTTACCGCTTGACGCGGAACCTTTAAGGTGCCATCATTCCAGTGACCCTTGGAAAAGAAGCGGCCGCACTACGACCTAGCTTCAATCAAGGTTGAGTTCTGCACTCCTGAGAAGATTCGCATGAGCCATACCGGACTAATTTACGCAGAAACGATCGGTCTTGGCCTTTCGGGCCTGGTGACGCTCATCCAGGGCATTGAGCGGACGTGCTTTTACAAGTCAATGACCAGTTACGCCGACCATCGAACTTGGCAGGACGTCTACCACGTGCCTTGGCAAGGCCTTGTCTTGTACATGAAGTTCACGGTCGATTCGGAGGGCTTTTTCCTAATCTCGTTCAAGGAGAAGTGAACATGCCTAGGAAAGCAAGAACACAACCTTGCCCCGAATGCGGAGGCAAGATGGTGTACAGGTCGAAGGTTTCGACATTTGACTATCTCGGGGTGCCGGACAAGGTTCGCGTTACTGGATGGTGGTGCGATCAGTGTGGCGAGAGCATCCTGACCGGCGAGGACCTTAAGAAATACTCACTGGCGTTTCAAACTCTGAAGGCCCGTGTGGATCAGGTTCTCAGTCCCGCCGAAGTGGCCAAGGTCCGGGAACGGCTCGGTCTTTCCCAACGCAAGGCGGGGGAGCTCCTGGGTGGGGGACCACGGGCTTTTTACAAGTACGAGTCTGGTGAACAGACGCCTAGTGTCCCAATGAGTCACCTGCTCCGGCTTCTGGATCATGACCCGAACCGAATCCAGGAGATCCCCGAGGTAAAGAAGAAGGTTCGATTAGGGCATGGGTAAAACGCGGGAGGCAAGGTAGAAACGCCGGGAGGAATTGCGGACTCAGGACACAGGTGCTGGGTGCGCTACCATGGCGGCGTGCCAGTTCGCGTGGTGCAGCTCACCGATCTCCATCTCAAAGCACGGCCTGGAGACAAGTCACGCGGCGTGGATGTCTGGGCCGCGCTGCGCGCCGTGCTGGATCAGGTCTCGGTGCACAATCCGGCCTGTTTGATCGTGACCGGCGATCTGGCCGCAGACCCTCGCACTACCACCTATCGGTCGCTCAAGGACCTGCTCGGGAGCTGGACCGATGTCCAGGTTCTTCCGGGGAACCACGATGATCGCGAAGCGGTTCGAGTAGTATTTGGTCTCGGTCCAAAACCATCGATTGGCTTCGCGCTGAACGTGGCCGGCTGGCGCCTCATCGGTCTCGACACGACTCGGCCCGGGCGCGTCCACGGCCAGATCGACGCACAACAGATGACCTGGCTTGAGAGTGAGCTCGACCGCTGCCCCGAGCCGGTGATGCTCTTCATGCATCACCCGCCGTTTCGGATTGGCACTTGGTGGCTCGACAAGGACCTCATTCGCGGCGTGAAAAGCCTGGAGCAGGTGCTCGATCGGAGCGGTAGGGTGCGCGCCATCTTTTGTGGACATGTCCATCAAGAATCCCAAGGCTGCTTTGCCGACGCCGAGGTTTTCACGACTCCGTCCACCGCATACCAGTTCCGCCCTGGCGCGTGGCTGCCCGCCCGGCTGGGCGACGAGCTGCCCGGATTCCGAGTCATCGATCTGGACCCGGGAGCATTTGAGACGCGCGTCATTCGAGTCGGGGGTGAGGCCGTGGTTTAGAACCGCAATGACATAAGGAGCTCCATGCCACCACGCCGTTGGACGGCGGCGAGTTGAATGCGATCACCGGGGGCTGCGGGTCGCGGGCGAGTCAAGAGGTGGCTGAGCTCGTAAGCGACGATGCTGAGCGGGGCGGTGACCGCGCTTCCGATCGCCCCGATCTCGAACGCGGGTCTGCCATCATACTCACCGTCGCGAAGGAGAGCCACCACCGTAGTTATCGACACGATCCACGGTGCTCCCACCGTGAGCAAGAAGCTGCCATTGCCGCGCACCAGGTGACCACCCCAATAAACACCGATGGGGAAGGTCGCGCTCGCACCCGCGAAGCTCGCGGCATAGATGCAGTTTCGGCAAGCGGTGCCGGCGAGCTTGGGACCGACCAGGTAGCCGACCGTGGCAAGGCCGGTTCCCATCAGTGCCTCCGCCACGACTCGTCCGGCTACCGTCCCGGCAGGCTCGAGCCGGGTCTTCGGTCCGCTGGACGTGATTTGCGATTCGCCCAAGGTCGCATTGGAATCCGTTGCGGACGCCTGCGCGTTCACGCTCGTCGCCCACAAGCCGATCGCGGTGAGGGTCGAAAACGCCACGGCCGAAAATTCCGGGTTTGTCATTCTAGAGTCTGCTTCCACATGCGGTGGAGCGTTGAGGGGTCGTTGGTGATAATCCCGTCCACCGAGTAGTAGAGAAGCTCGGCAAGCTGCATTTCACGGTCAAAGGTCCAGGCGAGAACCGAGTCGATCGTGCCATCCTCGCGCGCCTCCACGATGTGCGCAATTTCCCGCTTGTAGCCGGACCAGGTGAATGCTGGCGTGAGTCCGACGCTCACGTCTCGAAGGCCGGCCGCGGTGGTGGCGGAGAGGGCGCCGGGTTTCTCGAGGTCCAACACGATGCGCAGAGGGTCAGCTCCCAGCGCCAGCGCCGCGCGCTCCGCTTTGAGCGCGTCGATGACTTCGCCGTGAACGTTGAGCAGATAGAACTGGAGGTTTTGAAGCGACGGATCGGTCTGCCACGCTTGCCACAGTTCCCGCATGAGGCGTAGGGCGGCGTCGACCTCGCCTGGAGCGAACTTGAGATCGAAGTACAGAGCGCGGAGACGCGTTTCCCGGCTACACCAAGTCAGCACTTCGCTCAACGTCGGAATCTGCGCATCGTAATCCCGTGTGCCTTCGGCGAGCCGGTAACCGTAATACGAGCGCAGCTCCGTCAGCGTGAGCTGATTCACCGGCCGGCGCCATGGAGAGCCGACCGCTGGCACATAGGGTACCCAGGCGAATCCCTCGCCACCCGACTGTCGCGCAAGGGCGATGGAGCTGTCGGGGTCACAGTCGTGAATCGCCACAATGAAGCCGTCTTTGGTGATGCAGAAGTCGGGTTCGATGGAGTTTGCCCCGACCGCAACCGCGGCGTCGAATGAGTTGATGGTATTCTCGGGGGCGAGATTGGGCGCGCCGTGGTGACCCACCACGTGAAAGTTGGGGTTGCTGCGACCGAGCCCAGGGGGATCGCAGCCGACGGTTGATAGCCACAAGGCGGCCGCCGCGAATTGAGCTATGGGTCGCGATCTTGGCGCATGTCCAATCATGAGCCCTCCGGGTGTGCGAATGGAAACCAGGCCCCCACCATGATGGTGAGGACCGGTAGGCCGCCAAAGCCGATGAATGCGTCTGCTCCTAACCACCGGTACCGCAGCCCGACGCCGACTTCTAAACCGAGTTCCTTGCCATAGCACTCATACAGGCCTGTTCGGTTACAGAACCGTGCAAAGCCGCCCACGGGAATGTAAAAAAGCGCGGATGCCCCAACTGCAGGGTAGATACCGAACACCTTTGCGCGGTCGAACCAGATGAGGTAGTCGAGGCGCCCTGAGCTCTTCAGTGTGAGATAATTGCCGCCAAGCCCAAGTGTTAATGTTGGCCCATAACCTAAGCCGCCGAGGCAAGGAACGCTGGCGCGCAAGTGACCTCCGACCAACCATTGGTCACCGTTGATGGTGATGCCGGCCCGAGGTCCCGCGTCCACCGCCACCTCGCAACAGTTTGGACAGCGGGGGCAGGTTTGCGCTGAAACGGGCTTTTTGACCGAATCGGGATCAGCCGAGGCTACTCGATTCGAGGCGAGCAGGCATGCCAGTCCAACCAGCGCGCTCGAGCCAAACCCGTGCCCGCGAACTCCCCTCGCCGTGTGTTCAAGCCTCGCCACCGCCCAAGCCCGTGCCGCTCCAGGTTGATGGTATCGATACTCAGCTTCGGGAAGCCTGTCAATGCCCCACGGGCTCGCCGTCGGCTGCGACTGCGGCCGACGCCACCGCGCAGCATCCGCAGCTGTTGCCGCCGCCCCGCATCAGCCGCAGCTCCCCGCAGCCGCAGCGCAAAGGCGCGATGTTTATCCGCTTGCGTACCCAGCCGTATCGCCCCCTTGACAACAATGCTGGCATAAGCCACAAACGTCGCATGGCGCCTGAAGACTCGACAACCCTATATTTGCGGGGAATTCCCCGGAAAGTGCTGCGTGAAACCAAGGCGGCGGCGGCGAGGGAAGGGGTGACCTTGTCGCGCTGGGTGTCGGACCTGCTCGCCCGATCGATTGGGACGGAGACGGGGCGGTGGCCGCGCCCGGCGGCCGACGCCAGGGTTGGTGAGCTGGAGGACGCCAAAGCTTGGTACGAGTCTCGAAAAGTGCAGCTGGAGCGCAAGTACGGCGCCCAGTACATCGCGATTTTGGGGCGACGGGTCCTGGACCACGATACCGATTTCGATCGGCTCGCGCGCCGCGTGTTTGCGAAGATCGGTTTACGCCCTGTGTACATGCCACGGGTCGGAGAATGGGAAATTCGGATCCGTTCACCACGCCGGGCGCGACCGTGAGTCGACGCTGTCCCTATTCGACCGAATACGATCCACCCGCACCGATCCTCCCGGTTTGCTTCGGGGATCCTGCGGGCAGCGACGGCGGGGTTGCCGCCAGCGCACTGGTCGACAGCGGCGCGGACATCAGCGTCATCCCAGTGGCGGTAGCCGAAGCTCTGAGACTTCCGCGCGTCGACCTGACGTCCGTCACCGGTGTCGGCGGTACCGTGCGAGCTCCGATTGTCGCTGCGCGTCTCGACATTGCAAGAAGGAGCTTGGTTGTGCGGGCGGTGGCTCTGGCTGACGAGGCCATCCTGGGGCGCGATGTGATCAATCGTTTTACTCTGACACTCGACGGGCCAGGGAGAGCGCTCGAAATGATCGCCGCACCCGTGAAACGGGCTGGCTCACGCCGGGCCAAGCACTGAGAAGTAGCCCCTCCCGGACTCGAACCGGGACGCCCTTTCGAAACGGAAATGCCCTCGAATTTCGCGTCGGGCAATGTTCTCGTCTAAACGGAAGTAGCACACGGTGTTTACTTCGCTTCTATCGGACCATCGCGCTCCCATGCTTTCGCGGATCGGCGGCGGCAAGCTT
Source organism: Polyangiaceae bacterium (assembly GCA_036505155.1). Classification (GTDB taxonomy): domain Bacteria; phylum Myxococcota_A; class Polyangia; order Polyangiales; family Polyangiaceae; genus DASXTY01. The sequence goes on from DASXTY010000707.1 coordinate 9,480, forward strand.
TTTGCCCTTTTCCACCGCAATCATCTGCACCGCTGATTTATTGGGCGGCGCGATGGCCACCGACTCGCCCCTCTTAGAAAGGTCGCGCACCAGCGCGGCCGGGGCGCCAGGCTCGAGCTGGATGGTCACCCCGTCCTTGACGGCG
>DASXTY010000708.1:0-2663 GCA_036505155.1 Polyangiaceae bacterium
ACAGGTCGCTGGCGTATTCAATCACCCCGCTGATCCCAGCCGGCTCCCCGTCCCCAGCGCGCTCTTCCGCAACGCTCACCGACAGGTCGAACTTCGCGCTCGCGCTTAAAACCTCCTCAACGCTCGCGCTCAATCCCGCAAGCTCCAGACGAACCGGCGCGTTGTTCTGCAACGCAAGCATCACCTGGAACAATGGATGGTGCGACAGCGAGCGCGCAGGGTTGAGCACCTCAACCAGACGCTCAAACGGCACATCCTGGTGGCTGTAGGCCGAAAGATTGCTCCCTCGCACCCGACCTATCAGCTCGCGGAAGCTCGGATTGCCCGACGTGTCCGTGCGCAAAACCAGCGTGTTGACGAAAAATCCGACAAGCTCATCCAGCGCACTGTCCGTGCGACCAGCGATCGGGCTGCCAATCGCTATGTCAGTCCCCGCGCCAAGCCGCGTCAGCAGCGCCGCAAGAGCCGCCTGCAGCACCATGAACAGGCTCGCTCCTTCACCTCGCGCAAGCCCCACCAGCGCTGCATGCAGCCGCGCACTCAGCAGCACCTCAACTCGCCCGCCCCGATAGCTCGAAACCGCAGGACGCGGACGGTCAAACGGCAGCGCAATCTGCTCGGGAAGCCCAGAAAGCCGATCCCGCCAGTACAAAAGCGAGCGCGATAGCACGCTCCCCGCATCACTCTCCTCACCAAGAACACCCTGCTGCCAAAGCGTGTAATCCGCATAATGCACAGGAAGCGCCGAAAGCTCAGCCACCCGCCCGGCGCAACGCGCCGCGTAGCTCTCCGATAGATCCCGCGCCAACGGCGCAAGCGACCACCCGTCCCCCGCAATGTGATGCAGCACAAGCAAAAGCACGTGCTCGCCACCACCAAGCGCAAACACATGCGCACGCAGCGGAAGCTCACGCTCAAGAGCAAATGGCGCTTGCGCCGCACTAGACAGCGCAGCAGAAAGCTCCCCTTCGCTTACCTCCCTCAGCAAAAGCCGAACCCGCGCCGAACTTCCAGCCAATATCTCCTGCCGCGCAACCCCTTCCCGCTCAGGGAAGATGGTGCGCAGGCTCTCGTGCCGCTCAACAACATCACAAAGCGCAGCTTCCAGCGCCCCTAAATCCAAATCACCCCGCAGCCGTACCGCCAGCGGGATCGTGTAGTTCGCTCGCCCACCCTCAAGACGCTCCAAAAACCACAACCGACGCTGCGCAAAAGACAACGGCACTTCCGCAGGGCGCTCAACCGCACGCAACCGCGCGCGCGCAACTCCCCCCTCGCTCAGCCGCCCCGCAAGCGCCCCGACCGTGCGCGCCTCAAACAGGCTGCGGATCGACAGCTCAACATCAAAGCTCGCCCGAATCCGGCTGATCAGCCGCGTCGCAAGCAGCGAGTGCCCGCCCAACGCAAAAAAGTCATCCTCAATCCCAACCCCCGCGACCCCCAGCACCTCCGCAAACAGCGAACACAGAAGCTCCTCCTGCGGCGTGCGCGGCAGCCCACCTCCAACCCGCCCACCAAACTGCGGCGCAGGCAGCGCGCCGCGGTCCAACTTCCCGTTCGCCGTCAGTGGAAGACGATCAAGCTCAACGATCGCGGCCGGAACCATGTAATCAGGTAGCCGCAAACCAACATGCGCGCGCAGCGCCGCCGCATCCACCTCACGGCCAGAAGCCGCTACCACATAGCCAACAAGCTGCCCCCCGCCCTCCCCATCCGACCGCGCAACAACCGCAGCCTGCGATACACTGCCCTCCCCAAGCAGCGCCGCCTCGATCTCCCCAGGCTCGATCCGAAACCCGCGAACCTTCACCTGCTGGTCCGCACGACCCACAAACTCCAACACCCCATCAAACCGCCAGCGCGCCAAATCCCCGCTGCGGTACATGCGGCCCCCAGAAGCCCCATACCGATCCGCTACAAAGCGCTCCGCCGTCAGCCCACCACGATCCAAATAGCCCCGCGCTAGCCCAGCGCCCGATATGTAAAGCTCCCCAACAACCCCAACCGGAACAGGCTCCAAACAACCATCCAAAACATAAATACGCGTGTTCCATATCGGACGACCAATCGGCACCTCAACTGAATGATCGTCACGGCATGGCCAATAGGTCACGTCGATTGCGGCTTCGGTCGGACCATACAGGTTTTCTATAAACACGTCAGGCAACAACGCCTGAACTTCGTTGCGAGTCTCGGCCGGAAGTGCCTCGCCGCTGCAGATAAGCCGCCGAATGCATGTGCAGTCCCTCACCCCGTCATGTGCCAGGAAGACTTTCAGCATTGAAGGCACAAAGTGGAGTGTTGTCACGTTTTGCCGGCGTATCGTGTCGATGAGCCGTGCCGGATCGCGGTGTGCACCGGGCGCGGCCATCACCAGGCGCGCACCTGTGATCAGGGGCCAGAAGAACTCCCACACAGACACGTCAAAGCTAAACGGAGTTTTCTGCAGTACCGCATCAGCTGACGTGAGATGATAAGCGTCTTGCATCCAGCTCAGACGGTTGTGCAGACCGTAATGTGTGTTCCCCGCGCCTTTGGGCTTTCCCGTCGATCCCGACGTAAAGATCGTGTAGACCAATTGCTCGGGATGCGGGGTGATGCGCGGAGCCGTCTTTGAGTTCCGACTCACATCTTCCTGATCGAGGAGAATGCAGCGCAGTCCC
>DASXTY010000709.1:0-1692 GCA_036505155.1 Polyangiaceae bacterium
GAGAAGGGCGGTTTCGAGTTGATCTGGAGCCGAGTGGAGACCGAGGAGGCGTTTTTGTCGGCGCTGGACTCGGAGGAATGGGACGTCATCGTCTCCGACTACGCCATGCCGAATTTCAACGGGCTCCGAGCTTTCAACCTATTTCGGGAAAAAAAGCTCGACATCCCGTTCATTTTCGTTTCGGGCGCGCTGGGAGAAGAGCGCGCGGTAGAGGCCATGCGCGCCGGCGCGCGCGACTACATGCTCAAGGGAAATTTGAGCCGTTTGCAGGTAGCGGTGCGCCGGGAGCTCCAGGAGGCAGAAAATCGGCGCCAACGAAGGGCCGCCGAAGAGGCCAATCGGCGCGAACAGCGACGGCTGGCGGTTGCGCTCGAGGCGACCGGGGCCGGCGTCTTCGAATACAAGCTGCCGCGCGATCCCTTGCCCTATTACAGCGAGCCCTGCGCCACCTTGCTCGGTTATTCGCCGCATGAGCTCCCTCGAGGCAGCGAGTTTGCCCAGTGGCTCGACGCGCAGATCCACCCCCAGGACCTGCAGCATGTCCAGAACACCTACAAAGACTTTCTCGACGGTCGCATCAAACGCTGGGAGGTGGAGCTCCGGATGCGGCACAAGGAGGGCGGCTGGCGGGACATCGCGTATCTGGCCACCGCCGCGGAAACGGACAGCGAAGGTCGCGTGCGTCATGTGGTGGGCGTCATGATGGACCGCACCCCGCAAAAGATGGTCGAAGCGCAGCTCCGTCACGCTCAGAAAATGGAAGCCGTCGGGCGGCTGGCCGGAGGTGTCGCGCACGATTTCAACAACTTGCTCACGGCGATTTTCAACTTCGGAAGCTTCGTGCTGGAAACTCTGTCCGAAGGGGATGCCGCCCATGAGGACATGCAGCAGGTGTTGGGCGCCGCGCAGCGGGCTCAAAACTTGACTCGCCAGCTGCTCGCCTTTTCTCGTCAGCAGCCGATCAACCCCCGCCTGGTGAATTCCAATACGCTGGTGATCGACATCGAAAAACTGCTCCGCCGATTGCTCGGTGAAGACATCGACTACGCCACGCGCCTTGAAACCGACCTCTGGGGGATTCGCATCGACCCCGGCGCGTTCGAGCAAGTGCTGGTAAACCTCGCCATCAACTCACGCGACGCGATGCCCTGCGGTGGCCGGCTAGTGGTCGGCACCAGCAATGTCGAGGTGGATGAAGCGCTCGCGCAGGCGCTCGGTTTCAACGCTCCTCTAGGCCAATACATGGTGCTCACCGTGATCGACACCGGAATCGGCATGGACCTCGAAACGCAAAAGCGGATCTTCGATCCGTTTTTCACCACCAAAGAAACCGGTAAAGGTACAGGCCTCGGCCTCGCAACGTGTTACGGAATCGTCAAGCAAGCCGGCGGCTTCATTCACGTCGAAAGTGAGCCGAACCAAGGCACTACCTTCAAGGTTTTCCTTCCGCGATTCGAGCAGTCGCCGGCTGACCAGAAAGGCGACTCGGTAATTCCAACTCTCAAGGGCACGGAAACCATCCTGGTAGTCGAGGATGACCGGCAAGTGTTGGAGCCCACTGTGCGCACCCTTAGCCATTTCGGTTATCGGGTGCTACAGGCGTCGAGTGGCGAAGACGCGCTGCGCTTGTGCGCTGCCGTGCCCCAGCCGATCCATCTACTGCTCAGCGACATTGTCATGCCCAAAATGAGC
>DASXTY010000710.1:0-2158 GCA_036505155.1 Polyangiaceae bacterium
CAATCCGCCGGCATCGAGGTCGTGCTCGGCGATCCCGTTTTGGCCCTCGATCTCGACCGCAAGCGCGTGAGCACTTCGTCTGGGCGGGAGCTCGAATACGATCAACTGGTATTAGCCACCGGTTCGCGGCCATTCGTCCCGGAGATAGCGGGGAACCATCTGCCGGGTTGCTTCGTCTATCGAACCATCGACGATCTCAGGGCCATTCGAGCAGCGGCCAAAGGCTCCCGTCGCGGGGCTGTGATCGGGGGTGGACTTTTGGGTCTGGAAGCTGCTAACGCCCTACTTTCCCTCGGGCTCGAGACCCACGTCGTCGAGTTTGCCCCGCGCCTGATGCCGCTGCAGGTCGACGAGGGGGGCGGTGCTCTCTTGCGATCCAGCATCGAGCGACTCGGAGTCTCGGTGCACGTTGCCGCCAGGACCCAAGAAATCGTGGTCGGAGCGGAACAAGTTCGAGCGCTGCGATTTGCCGATGGGAACGAGCTGGAGGTCGAGCTGGTGGTGTTTTCGGCGGGAATCCGCCCGCGCGACGAGCTCGGGCGCGCCGCGGGACTCCTGATCGGTGAGCGCGGCGGCGTGGTGGTGGACTCGACTTGCCGCACCAGCGATCCCCGGGTGTTCGCCATCGGCGAATGCGCGCTTTACCAGGACCGGATCTATGGATTGGTTGCGCCTGGCTACCGAATGGCTGAAGTGGTAGCAGCGGTGCTCGCCGGAGAGCAGCGGCGCTTCGAAGGCTTCGACATGAGCAGCAAGCTCAAGCTGCTCGGCGTCGAAGTGGCCAGCTTCGGAGATGCTTTCGGGATAACACCCGGATCGAAGGTCATCAGCCTGTTCGACGGCGCCGCCGGAATCTACAAGAAGCTGGTTACCAGCGAGGACCAACAACAGCTGCTGGGAGGAATCTTGGTGGGAGATGCCTCGGGTTACTCCCAGCTCTTAGCCTGCGTTCAGAACCGCATTCGGTTGACGCCCCATCCCGAAGAACTGATCGTCCCGCCTCGAAAGGGCGGGAATCCTGCGGGTCTTGGAATAGACGCGCTGCCGGACGCCGCAACCATTTGCACCTGCCATAATGTCGACAAGGCCGCGATTTGCAAGACCATCCGCGAACGCAAGCTGAGCCAGGTCAGTGAAGTCAAGTCCTGCACCAAGGCCGGGACCGGCTGCGGCTCCTGCGTAACCCTGGTAAACGAGCTTCTCACTGCCGAGCTCAAGCGCGCCGGCGTGACGGTTACCGGCCACCTGTGTGAGCACTTCAAGCACACCCGACAGGAGCTCTACCACCTAGTCCGGTTGCAGGGCCTTCGTACTTTCTCCGAGCTGATTCGACAGCACGGTTCGGGCGAGGGTTGCGAAATCTGCAAACCCGCCGTGGCTTCGATTCTGGCTTCCACCTTCAACGACTACATTCTGCAAACAGAGCACGCTGGGCTTCAGGACACCAACGATCGCTTTCTCGCCAACATCCAGCGAGACGGCACCTACTCGGTGGTTCCCCGCTTGGCCGGTGGTGAGGTGACGCCCGATCAACTCATATGGCTGGGCAAGATCGCCAAAAAATACGGTCTTTACACCAAGATAACCGGCGGACAACGAGTCGACATGTTCGGAGCCCGATTGGACCAGCTGCCGCACATTTGGCGAGAGCTGGTGGCGGCCGGTTTCGAGTCGGGTCACGCGTATGGCAAAGCCATCCGGACGGTAAAGTCCTGCGTGGGGAGCACCTGGTGTCGCTACGGCGTGCAGGATTCCGTGGCCTTCGCCGTGCGCATCGAGAATCGCTACAAGGGCCTCCGAGCCCCCCACAAGTTGAAGGGAGCCGTTTCCGGCTGCGCCCGCGAATGCGCCGAGGCTCAAGGCAAGGACTTCGGCATCATCGCAACCGAGAAAGGGTACAACCTTTACGTGTGCGGCAATGGCGGGATGAAGCCACAGCATGCCGTGCTTTTGGCGTCGGACATCGATGCTGAAACGGCGATCCGTTATCTGGATCGCTTTTTGATGTTCTACGTCAAGACCGCGGATCGGCTGCAGCGCACCGCTCCCTGGTTCAACCGCCTGGAAGGGGGCATCGAGTATCTCCGCCAAGTGATCATCCAGGATTCGCTGGGCATTTGCGCTGAGCTCGAAGCCCAGATGGCGCACGTGGTTGGGA
>DASXTY010000711.1:0-2824 GCA_036505155.1 Polyangiaceae bacterium
GGGACAACGCTCGAGGCTACCTGGAAGAGCACTCCGCTGTGCTCGATCGCATCGAGGCCGCCGTGCTGGAGCGCCATGGGCTCGGGCGCTCTTCGCAGAAGTCGGGCGAATCGACAAGCGAGCCCACCGCCAGCCCTGCAAAGGGAAGCAACAAAACACCGCCCAAGAGCTCGAGCGCTCAAGCCGTGAAGCCGTCCGAAAATGGCGCTTCCTCCAAGCGGTCGGCAGGCACCGGCATGTAAAGCTGGTAGCAGGAGCCGTAAAAGCGCGCCTCGGCCTGAGCTCCGCCACGCCCGGGTTTGCAAAGCGGCCCGCTAGCCATGAAATGGCCTGTTTTGCAGGGCTAGGCCCTTCTGTGGACCAATTGTGCGCGTGTTGGGGACAGTTGCCTGGCCGATCAGCCGTCAAAAGTGGTCCCGCAGCAGCGAATCCGCAGCGATTCAGCGCTTTCCCAGCAGCCCTTCGCAACGAACCGCTGGATGGGCCTAACTGGTTGATATGATTGAATAAATTGGCGCTTCCTTGACGCCCCGGATCCCTCACCATACTCGAAGTTCGTTGGGACATGGCCCACCAGCTGACCTTCCCCTGGCTTCCCGTTCGACGGCGTGTGCGCCGTGGCGAGTCGGCGTTCGCCGCGCGCCCAAAGGGCCAGGCAGACCGTAGAACGCGCCTGTCTGCGCCCCGGTTAGCTACAGCGGCGGTGCGGATCCCCGACCCGCGGATTACCCCGCTGCCGCTTCAGTTTGTCCCGATAGGACCGCAGATCTTCGTCCATGAGGGCGCGCGCCAAGTGCTGGAGCGCAGGCTCGCGCTCGCTTTTCGCGGTCCGGTGCAGCTGGCCGTCACGGATAACCGCCGCCGTATGGTCACCCGGACTCGAACTTCATCCAGTCTGAGCGTGCGCCTGCACATGATGTTTTTGGGCGCTCCGGATCGCGTCTTGGAAGGACTAGTCCGTTATGTGGTCCACGGCGACAGACAGGCTTCACAGCTCGTCGGCGAGTTCATCGACGCCAATTCTCATCGAATCCGCGCCGACCGCTCAGTAGTCGGTCGTTTGAACACCCGGGGCCGCGTTCATGACCTCTATCAAATCTTGACCGACCTGAGCCACTCCTACTTCGGCGGCATGGTGCCGGACGTGCTGGTCACCTGGGGTCGGCGGGCTAAACCCAAGGGTCGCGGGCGAGCTACCATCAAGCTAGGGAGCTATAGCGCTCAAGAGCGCCTGATCCGCATCCACCGCTGTCTCGATAACGAATGGGTTCCCCGATACTTCGTCTCATACATCCTCTACCACGAGCTTGTGCACCACGTGGTTCCGGCGGTGCGGATGAATGGCCGGGCCAGCCTGCATCCGCCCGAATTTGTTCGGCGCGAGCGCGAATTCCGCCATTACGAGCGGGCGCTGCAGTGGGAAAAGAAGCACATCGACCGGCTCCTACGCGCTCGCTGAGAGTGGCTTTCACGGCGCTGACGGTGGGCAGCGCCCGAGGCCGGTTGTCCGGTGCTTCACATTTCGACCAACACCCCCGCCATCCAAGTGCTGGTTCCAATGTGCATCTGGCTGCCCGACCCGAGTCGGCTGAAATACCATTCGACGAACAGTCCTACGGTGCTGATACCGGAGGTCTTGTCCATTTCTTTTGCGGAGTCCGGGTCGAGAGCGGTCAGATTCAGCGCAGCGCCCAGCGCAAACTGGTACCCGAAGGAGGAGCCCCGCCCCACGACGCCGCTGCTGCTCGCGGTGCGCTGCCCGTCACCGACCCACCAGAGCCCATAGCCGAGCCCGGCCTTCACGTAGGGTTGAACCGGCACATGTACCTGAGACAATGCGTCGACCCGCCCCACCACCACCAGATACACGGGCATTATGGTGAGCGAGGTCTGCTGGGCTGCACGCCCGCCCCCAGAGAGCAGGGCACCCGCTGTCATTTTCGTCATGCCCCACCCCAGTCCTGGCCCCACGCTAAAAAGCCTTTTTTGCTTGAGCGCCTGCCAATCGACTTCAACCCCCACGAGGAACCGTTTTTGATGACCGAATATGTCGGCGTAGGGTGTGGCCCCGCTGAACTCGTCGTCAATCGCGGGTGGGTATTGTCCTAGACGGAGCTCGACCGCGAAAGACGTGGGCGAAAAAAGCGAGTCCGACCCAGTCGCGGAACGGCCGTATTCACCGCGTTGCGCATGACCGATCGCGCCCAGCGATGCCGCCAGCGACCCTGCAGCGAGCGTTACCCGCCAGCGCATTGCTTCGAGTCCGCCCCCGGCGCGCGCCGCGCCCGTCTGCGAACCAGCCACATCGCCAAAGGGAGAAAAAACCCGGCGCCGCAGCCCGTTTTCGCACCGAATCGAATGCTGCAAAACCCGCCACCCCCTCGCCCGCCCGCCACGCGGTAGGCTTCAAAAAAATCCGTGACGGGTTGCGGCGTATTGCACTGGACGTCGGAGAGCGGGCCGACATTTTGGGCATCGTCGACGGCAGCTACAGCAACGGAGTAGGTCACTCCATTCTGGAGGCCGGAGGCGTAGCCTTGTGAGCTGACCATGCCTTGGGATTGCCCGCACTGCCAAAGCGATGGGTCCGGCTCCTTCCCCGGAGTGAGCGCTCCGGCTGAACACTGCACCGTACCACTGTCCGCAGCGGTGCCACCGGTCGAGGAGGCGCCGCCCGACGATGACGCACCACCAGAAGCTGTGCCGCTGTCCGTTTGCGCAGGACACGCGCTTGCGTCGGCGCCCGAGGTCCCGCCGGAGCCGATGGCCGCACCCGCATCGCCCGAACCGCTGCAATAGATGCGATAACCGGTTGTATCCTGAC
>DASXTY010000712.1:0-1592 GCA_036505155.1 Polyangiaceae bacterium
GCCGGAAGTAGAAGCCGTCTTTTTTTTCTTTGGTCAGCTCATACTTGCCGCGCGCAAAAACCCACATCCGCCCGGCGCCATACTGGCCCTCCGGGATGGTGCCCTCGAAATTCACGTAGCTGAGCGGATGATCTTCCACGGCGACTGCCAGACGCTTGATGCCCGGCCGTGGCGGCATCCCTTTCGGGACCGCCCATGATTTCAAAACGCCGTCGCGCTCCAGGCGCAAATCGTAGTGCAGCCGCGAAGAGTGATGGCGGTGAATCACAAACTGGCGGTTCCCTTCCGCGGCCAGCTTAGGACGCGGTTCCGGCGTCTGGTCGAACGACCGCTTCTCGGCGTAGGCGCGCAGCGGGCGAGCCGACTGGCCGGATGGCTTCTTCGCGGCGGCTCTGCGGACCGGCGATCTCTTCTCGGTATGGAGCGCGGTCGCATAAGAGCCCATCGCCTCCCAAGGATCTCCCTCGCGGTTGAGCCGGTCCACCGCGGTTCGCAAGTTGAACGTCGCCGGGTCGGCGGTGCGTTCTAACTGTTCCCAGGATAGCGGCATGGAAACCGGCGCCCGGGGGCGGCCGCGAACGCTGTACGGGCACACGATCGTCTGGTACGGGCGGTTGCGGTAGATATCCACCAGCACGCGCGCTCCCCGAGCCGCTTTGCGGAGCTCTAGAGTTGTCGTCTGCGGATGCGCGGCGGTAAAATCCCTGGCGACCTGCTTGGCCGCTTCGAACACCTGGTCAAAGCTCCACTGCGGCTCGACAGGCGCCAGCAGGTGAACGCCTTTTCCTCCGGTGGTCTTGACGAAGCAGTGGTATCCCAGGCTCTCCAGGAGCTCGCGCAGCGGAAGCGCAATCGCAATGACTTGCGGGAACGGAAACCCTTGGGGCGGGTCCAGGTCGAAAGCCATGTAGTCGGGCTTGTCGTAATGCGGCGCGCGACCATGCATCTGGTGCAGCTCGATGCAGGCCAGGTTGGCAAGCCACACCAGCGACGCGGGCTCGGCGGCGACGACGTAATCCACTTTCTCGGTGTCACCGAGCGAGATATGCTCCATCCACGCGGGCGCCCAGTCGGGACGATTCTTCTGAAAGAATTTGGTTCGCTCGATCCCGTCCGGGTAGCGCACCAGCGAGAGCGGGCGCCCTTTGATGTGGCGAAGGATCGTCGGAGCCGCCTTGAGATAATATTCTATGAGCTCCGCTTTGGTAATCTGCGATTCGGGAAATAAAACCTTGTTCAGGTTGGATAGTTCCAGTTGTCTTTTCCCGACCGCCACGTTGGCTGTGGTCCGCGGCATATACTTATCTTATCCTTGGCGGCGGGCGGACCGGAAAGCGGATCGGCAACTTGCGCGGAGTTGTCTGGCATCGCTCGTGGATTGGTCAGCGCAGCGTGGATTACAGGAAGCTCGGCACTGCGTTCGGTCGGCGGTTGGCCGCTCATCTGTTGGAAACGGTGGCGTCCTTTGCCGACGCGGTGGCATCCTTTGCCGGGGGAACTTTCGTACCCTCCGCGTAAATCAGAATCTGCACCCGATCGCTCGGCCCGGACTCTGTCTTACCCAACCCCATGGTCTTCAGACGCGTATCATC
>DASXTY010000713.1:0-8743 GCA_036505155.1 Polyangiaceae bacterium
TGGCCTATTACCGGTCTGCGAAACGTCGCTTCGAGGGGTTCGTCGGAATGGAGCGCGAGCCCCCATACCCGGAGCCGGTGCCGCATTGCGAAGTGTGCCCTTGGTGGAAGCGCTGTGAAGATCGCCGGCGCGCCGATGACCATCTGTCCCTGGTGGCGGGCATCACCCGGCGGCAGCGGGACCGCCTCAGCCGAGCTGGTGTGACGCGCGTCTCAGAGCTCGGCGCCCTCGACGGCCGCGCGGCAGTGGAAGGGATCAGCGCACAGGCCCTGCATCGAATCCGCGAGCAGGCCCGAATACAAATCGCGGGCCGCTCACACCGAGAGCCCATTTTCGAGCTATTGCCCGATCCCGAGCCGGGCATGGGCCTGGAGAGCCTGCCGCTCCCGAAACCGGGGGATCTTTTTCTGGACATAGAAGGCGATCCGTTCGTGCAGGGCGACGGCTTGGATTACCTGTTCGGTATCCTGGAGCTCGGAGAACCATCGACCGACGACTGGGTACCGCGGAGCGAGCCAGGCCCCGCCCGCTACCACGGCTATTGGGCCGTGGATGTGGAGCAAGAAAAGCGCGCGTTCGAAGCGGTGGTCGACCGCGTTACGCGGGGGCGCGACGAGTTTCGGAACTTGCACGTTTTCCACTATGGCAATCGGGAAAACGAAGCCTTCAAGCGCCTGTCTTGCAAACATCGCACCCGCGAAGAGGCCGTGGATCAGTTCTTGCGCGAGCATGTGCTGGTGGACCTGTACGACGTTTTACGAAGAGCCCTGCGCGCGTCGGTGGAAAGCTACGGCTTGAAGCACATCGAGAGGCTGTATCGCTTCCAGCGCAGCGTCGACTTGCGAGTCGCGGCACGAGCCATGCAGCTCTTCGGCTGGTGGCTGGAGACGGGCGAGGGGGGCGAAACGGAGCTCGTGCTTCGAAAGCAAATCGAGGGCTACAATCGAGATGATTGCCTCTCGACGTGGAAGCTCAGGGACTGGCTCGAAACCTTGCGCGAGGAGCTCGAGGTAAAAGCCGGACGCGAGCTCGGCCGACCTGAGCCGAAAGTGGCATCGGCCGACAGCCAAGAAAAGAGCAAAAACGCGCGCGCGCTATCGGCAGCGGTTGCCGAGAGGCTCATCGAAAGCGCCGGAGACGAGGCTTCGAGCGAAGCCGACGCAAAGCGACTGCTCGCCGCGCTCCTCGACTGGCATTGGCGCGAAGCAAAGTCGAGCTACTGGGAATATTACCGCGCCCGAGAGCTCCCGCCGAGCGAGCGCATTTCGGATCGAACGCCGTTGGGCGAGCTGGTGTATCTGGGAGAGCTTCGGGCCGAAAAGCGCTCCAAAGTGCATCGTTACGAGTTTCCACAGCAAGAGCACGCCATACGAAAAAAGCCGGGCGCCGAAGACGCCGATACCGGGAATAACCCTGGCAGGATCGTCGAGATCGGGGCGGCTCATCTGGACCTGAAACGCGGCATCGGGTCGACGGTGCCCCATCCCCGAGCGTTGGTTCCGGCTCCGCCCATCGAAACCGACGACCAGGCGGCGCGGCTGCTGGCTTTCGGGGAAGCGATTGCTGAAAGAGGGCTCAGCTCGCCCTACCGGTATCGGGCGGGCATCGACCTCTTGCTTCGGTCGCCACCTCGCTGCGGACAACGCCCAGGGGGACCACTCTTGGGCAATGGTGAAAGTGTGCGGGCCGCGATCCAACGGCTGGCGCTGAGCCTCGATCATTCCGTGCTAGCGATTCAAGGCCCACCCGGATCGGGCAAGACCCATCGCGCTGCCGAGATGATCGTCGAGCTGATTCGGGCAGGCCGCAAAATAGGGGTTACCGCAAACAGTCACAAAGTGATCGTGACCCTGCTGAAGAAGACCATCGCCAGCGCTGCCGATTCCGGAGTTTCTATCCGCCCTTTGCACATGGCGTCGAGCGAGGACCTGGATGACGAAAAAGAATTGCCGTTCGGGCTCGAAAACAAATACGAGAAAGTCAGAAGGCAGATCGAAACCGGGCAGCTGAATCTGGTGGGGGGCACCGCCTGGGCTTGGTCGAAAGCGGTTCTGGAAGACTCGATTGACGTATTGGTGGTGGATGAAGCGGGACAGCTTTCGTTGGCCAATGTGCTTGCGATTTCGCCAGCCGCACAAAGCCTGATTTTATTCGGCGATCCCGCGCAGCTCGAGCAACCGCAGAAGGGAGTCCATCCGCCCGGTGCCGACGTCTCGGCGCTGGAGCATTTGCTCGGCAACGCTTTGACTATGCCCCCAGACCGGGGCGTCTTTCTTCCGGAGACCCGCAGGCTACATCCGGCGATCTGTGACTTTACTTCCAGGGTTTTTTACGAGGGTCGCCTGAAACCCGTGGAGGGCTTGGACCTTCAAAGCGTGGACGGGCCTTGGCCATGTCAAGGCAGTGGGCTCCGATTCGTTGCCGTCCATCACCAAGGCAACTCCAACCAGTCCGACGAAGAAGTGGGGCGAATCGCAGAGTTTGTCGACCAGCTGTTTTCCGCCGGCGCTCATTACACCGATCAGCACGGGAAGAAGAGCAAGCTTCGAGAAAGGGACGTTCTCATCGTGGCCCCGTACAACGCACAGGTCGCAGCGCTGCGACGACGGATTCCCGGCGGCATTGCAGTCGGTACGGTCGACCGCTTTCAAGGTCAAGAGGCGCCGATAGTGATCTATTCGCTGACCACGTCCACCGCCGATGATGCGCCGCGCGGGCTGGATTTCTTGTACAGCTTGAACCGGCTGAACGTAGCCACGTCGCGCGCCCGAGCGCTGGTCATCCTGGTGGGAAATCCGGCTCTGGCGCGAGTTTCTTGTCGCACTCCGATACAAATGCGGCTGGTGAACGCGCTGTGCACGTACCTGGAGATGGAGGATTCGGAGCCGCGCCCTCAGGATTGACGGGTCAGAAGCTGGTATGGGCAACCGGAGATCGGTTCATGACGCGAATCTGTTCCACCGCCAGCTGCGCCAAAAGCTCCTGCTTGAGTGACTGGTGTGCGGCCGATTTCCACAAATTGTTGGTTTGACCCGGATCCGTTTTCAGATCGAAGAAGAGCCCTAGATCCTGCAAACCGTTTTCGCGGATGTAGGCAGTCAACGTGTGCTGCTCGGTGACTAGCGTGCGAAGGCGCGCTCCCAGCCAATCGTCGTCGTCCTCCACCAAGATGGCCTGGTTGACGTGGGTTTCCTTGCCGGTCAAAAGCGGCAAAAGCGACCGGCCGGTCAGCGTTTTTTTGTATTCGCCGGGCGCTGGCGCTGTGCTGTAGCGGAGGTCTTTCAGCCCCGCGAGCTCCAGCACCGTGGGCACGAAGTCGAGCTGGGAGACGAGCGCCTGGCTTTTCCCCTGGGCGGCGAAACGACCTTTGGCGCGCCAGATGTAGGGAATGTTCAGGACACCGTTGAACCCGTAGGGGCCTTTGCCCACTAGACCGTGGTCGCCGAGCATCTCGCCGTGGTCAGCGGCGAACACGATCACCGTGTCTTCCTCTAGCCCCAGTCGACCGAGCTCTGCCATCAATCGTCCGATTTGCTCGTCCACGAATGAAATCATCCCGTAAGTAATGGCCATGATATCTGCGAGCTGCGGGCGCCACTCGGCGCTCGGGGTCTTCTGCTTGGCAGCCTTGGCCAGGTGTTCCGGAAGCTGATCGTGCTCACCAGGGCGCCCCACCGGCGCCGGCATTTTTGCGCGCGGGTACAGGCTGAACCAGGGGTCAGGAGCCGCCCACGGCGCATGGGGGTCGGGGAACGACGCGCAGAGGAAAAACGGAGCCTTGCCCTTTTTATCCTCAGTGGCCCGTTTTAGAAACTCGATGCTGCGGTCGGCGATCCAGGTGTTGTAGTGAACGGCGGCCGGGATGCGCAGCTGATAGCAGCCCTTGGCGCCGCTCGAAGCGGGGGCGGATTTCTCGAAGGTCATGTTCGCAGCGTGCTGGGGATGGGCTTGCTTGAGCCAATTGAAATAGTCGCCCCAGATCCACTGGCCATGACCGCCGACGAATTCGACCTGCTGATAACCGTAATAAGGAAGAGGCAGGGCGCGGATCCGACCCGAGTTCCACATGTGCTCGGACTCGGGGTAGTCGGCGGGCGTGTACTTGTCGGTTTCGCCTGCTGCCGGAAAGCTCCAGGTATTGAAATGAGTCTTACCCACGCAGTGTGTCCGGTAGCCGGCGTCCGCCAGCGCGCCCGGAAGGGTGGGGAAGTGTGGGCTCAGATTGATCCCATTGGTGCGGACGCCGTGGCCGCTCGGCATCAGACCCGTCACCAGCGTAGCGCGCGCCGGCATGCAATAGGGGTGTACTGAGTAGGCGCGGGCAAAGCTGGTTCCTTCGCGAGCCAATCCATCCAGGTGTGGCGTTTTGGGTCCCTGACCCGCTTGACGCCATTCGGGCCAGGAGTGACCCATGTTGTCTTTTCGCATCTGGTCCACCAGGATCAAGAGGAAGTTTGGTTTGTTCATGCTTCCCTTTCGATGCGGGTTCTTGGATGCCCCTCGCGCTGGTTTCGTTTTTCGTCCCGCCGACCGCGTTACATCGCAACTGGCTCCCAGCAGGGGAGAAAACGCCAGGTATTGGAGCGCCTGGCGGCGCCCGATGCAATTGCGGGAGTTGGTTGCGCGCGCCACGTTCGAAGACGCGATAGCATACCGGAGATGGTGGAGGCTGCTCAGGCTTCATGTTTTTGAGGCCCTGGCAATATCCGTCGATAAGCGCGGGGCGAAGCGCCTGTCACCAGTCGAAATCGACGTGAGAAGTATGCGGGGCTGCTGAAACCTAACTGGTCGGCAATTTCCTTGTCTGTGAGCTGCCCTTCGGCCATGAGTCTGCAGGCTTGTTCGATCAGCCTACTGATGCGGTAGCGTACCGGAGGCATCCCCATTTCGCGGACGAACTGCCGGTTCAAATACGCATAAGAACAACCGAGCTCTCGAGCCAGCCGAGACACGGAAATCTGGCGACTCGGGACCGCTCCGAGCAACGTGCAAGCGCGCGATACCAGCCGGTCGTCACTCGGATCTCCAGCCGCCTGGTCCACGAAGAGCACTTGAAACAGAAAATCTTGGAGCTGAATGACTTCCTTCAACTGAGCGCGTCGTCCGGGATGGCGGGGAGCACTGGCGATTTCCTCCAATTTTCTCTGCCAAACATCCATCGGCTTGCAATGACGGAAGAGCACGCGATCCGACAACGCATGCTCTCGCCACAAATCGAATAACGGTCCGTCGAACTTGAGGTCGAACTCGGTCCAAACTGAGTCTGCGCGCGGACCAGTCCAATAGGCGAACCCCGGTGCCGTCAGCACCACGTCGCCGGGGGCGAGGTGCTGGGAACGTCCGCTCGCATCGCGATAAACTCCATGCCCATCCAGCGTGTAGCACAGAGTAAAGTTGGGATGTTTGCGCAATGCGCGCGGCGGCGCATCGTATCCTTCCCCGCGATACAGACACGCCTCGATGATCCGCCCGAGCCCGATGTGGCCACTGTAGTTAACCCAGTGACGAAGAATGCCCGTGCCGGGCGGAAGCCGCAGCCCATTCGCAATCCGTGGGTGGTTTTTTTTAGTTACCTCTTTCATGCGTCCCGTCCCATCCGGATAGCTCCAGCGTCCTATGTTTCGACCCTTTTGTACGATGCTTTGCCCGGCCGATAACCCGTGGTTCGGTTAGGTTTGATTTCGATGGTACTTCACCTGCGGCAGAACCAAGGCTCCGGTGTGGGTGTTCCTCCGCCTTGTAGAGAAAAGTGCAACTTTTTGTCAAGCCCGGTGCATGTACCCATTGCCAGACATGCGGGAGAATCAAAGCATGACTTTCAAATCGAGGAGCTGTGTCGTATCGGTTTTCGTCCTGTTCAATCTGGGCATAGCGGGCGCCTGCTCCAGTGACCAGGTCGTGCAGCGCACGGGCAAGCCGCCGGCGGTCCAGGTGACAAACCCCGACGGGGGAGGAGCGGTGTCCTGCACAACCGACCTCGACTGCACCGGGAGCTATTGTGCTACTACGCGCACCTGTGTTGCCGAGTGCCAGGTTGGCGACCCTGCTAGTTGTGGAGCCGGCATGATCTGCAGCGCCCGCGGGCGTTGTGTGCAGTCACTCGGCGGCGGTGGCCAGGGTACCGGTGGCACCGCCGCTGACAGCGGGATGAGCAGTGGCGGCGGCGGCACCGCCGCGACCGGCGGCATCCTTGTCATCCAGCCGAGCGACGCCGGTCAGATGGGCTGCGTCGACGTCGACGTTCAGTTCACCAAAGTGATTCCGAGCGTGATGCTGCTCGTGGATCAATCGGGCAGCATGAGCGGAACCAAGTGGACGACGCTCTACGACACGCTGATGAATCCGACCACCGGCGTGGTCAAGCCCCTGGAAAGCGAGGTGCGCTTCGGCCTCACAATGTATACCGACAGCAATCGCGTGGCCGGTTGCCCCGACCTCACTCAAGTGCCGATTGCACTGAATAACTATCTTGCCATCGACAAAGTCTACGCCCCGGCGCTTCCGGACAAGGACACACCCATGGCCGAGTCGGTGGAGGTGGTCACGGCCCAACTGGTGGCCTACCCAGAACCGGGGCCCAAAGTCATGATCTTTGGAACCGACGCGAATGCGCTGGATACCTGTACCACGACCGGTGCCAATGCCATGCCACTCACCATCGCCAATATCGATGCCGCCTATAAGCTGGGTATTCGCACCTTCATCATTTACGTGGGCACTACCGGGGCCGCCTCCGCCCTCGCTCAGGCTGCCAACGTGGGCCAGGGCTTCCCTGCAAGCGACCCGGTCAATCGCGTGTACCTGGGTGGAAATGCAACGGACCTGCGCAATGCGTTCAACACCATCATCGGTGGAGTGCGTTCCTGCACTCTCAATCTAAACGGCAACGTGGTGTCTGGAACCGAGAACCTCGGCCTTGTGAGCCTGGACGGCCAGGCCCTCGACTACCTGTCGATGGACGGCTGGCGCCTCAATAGCTCCTCCGAGCTCGAGCTTCTCGGTACCGCGTGCCAAAACATTCAAAATGGCGACCACGCGCTAAAAATCACCTTTCCCTGCGAGGCGTTCATTATTAAATAGAGCGCGGCCGTTGCCCCATCCGGCCTAACCCGCGCGATGCCAGAGCTCCCGGACGTCGTTATCTACGTCGAGCGGCTGGCTGCGCTGCTGGTCGGACAGCCCTTGCAGAAGCTCCGGTAAGCCCGTTTTTGTTGCGATCGGTGGATCCGCCGGTGGCGGAGCTGGAGGGCAAACAGGTCCGCGACGTTCGCCGGATGGGTAAGCGCATCGTCATCGGTTTCGAGTGCGAGCTATTTGCGGTCCTTCATTTGATGATCGCGGGCAGGCTGCGTTGGCGGGAACCTGGCGTGCCGATTCCGCGCAAGCTAGGCCTGGCGGCGCTGGATTTTCCAAACGGCTCCGTTCTGCTCACCGAAGCGGGCACGAAAAAACGCGCGAGCCTGTACCTCACGCGCGGAGAAGCCGCGCTCAAGGAGTTTGACCGCGGCGGAGTCGAGCCGCTCGACGCGAGCCCTGCGGAGTTTCGGTCGGCCCTCTTGACGGAAAACCACACCCTGAAGCGGGCGCTGACCGACCCGCGCCTATTCAGCGGCATCGGCAACGCGTATTCCGACGAAATTCTGCATCGCGCTCGGCTATCGCCGGTGCGACGCACCCTGGATCTTCAGGACTCAGAAATCGAGGAGCTTCGCCGCGCGTGCATAGAAACGCTAAAAGAATGGATTATACGACTGCGCGCCGACGCGACCCAGGGACTGCCTGAAAAAGTGACGGCTTTTCGCGAGGGGATGGCGGTGCACGGGCGCTACCAGCAGCCCTGCCGAATCTGCGGCACGCCGGTGCAGCGCATCCGTTACGCGGACAACGAAGTCAATTATTGCCCGGGTTGTCAGACCGGCGGTCGCCTGCTCCGAGACCGCAGCCTGTCTCGCCTGCTCAAGGACGACTGGCCAAAAAGCATCGAAGAGCTCGACGAACGCCTCGGGCGAGACCGGATTCGGCTCTAATTCGTGGGAAACGCCGGCTGTTCCTGCGCCCGAGCGCGCTGGCCCCAAACCAAGAGCCCCGGTCGCCCGTGGCTCTGCCCGCCGAGCTGCAGGTTTTCGGGATGGCGATACCCAATTCGAACCAAGCGGCGAAGAGCGGAGGTTTGGTTGATGTGCGACCCGTGAATGGTGTGGATGCTGAAGCAGACGACATCGCCGGCTTTGGCGGGCACCGCTACCGTCTGCTCCAACCGATACTGGTCCGTCGGAAGATGCGGCGTACACCCCAGCCCGTTCGACTCCGTGATGTGCTCCCGAGCGCCGCGTTTGTGGGAGCCTTCCAGAAAGCGGAGCTCGCCATTTTCGTGACACGTGTCGTCGAGGTGCACAATCGCGTCGACGAAGCGCCCATCCTGGTGAGGATAGAAGGCCCAATCTTGATGCATTGGGAAAGGATGCCCGGTTTCGGGAGGTTTCACGTGCAGGGTCGAGTGATGCAGCTCGACCGGACCGTCCAAGAGCTGACTCATGGCTTGGCACAGCTCCTGCCGGACCACTGCCTTCATCCACGACTGCGCGTAAAACTGCAGATCGTGCATGGCAATGAGCTCGGAGCGCTTTTCCACCTCCGGAGGCATGTACACCGCTCGCCAAGGACCGGTCCATCCCGGTGATTTATCCGCCCAGACCTCGATCAACCAATCGAGATCCCGGCGCAGCTCCGCGACTTCAGCCTG
>DASXTY010000714.1:0-8035 GCA_036505155.1 Polyangiaceae bacterium
GCGCCGCTTTCTTCGGCGGCGGCGGCTTGGAAAAATTGAGCTCCACTTTGGTGGTTTGTCCGGCGTTCACCTGGATCTGCTCGGTTACTTTCTTTCCGTCAGGAGCGGTGGCGGTGATGCTCAGCGTACCGGGCGAAGAGAGCACGGGCTTGGAGAGATCCTGATTCACGGGGTCTCCATCGATATCGACCTTGGTGCCCTCGGGAGCGTCCACCAGCGCTATCTCGAGCTTGACCAGAATTCCGTCCAGGTCCGCGATATCTTTATCGATCTGCTGGATGGTCTGCGCATATTCATCTTTCTTCTTTGAAGTTTTCCCGGCTGCTTCCGCTTCACTCTTCGCCTTGTCGAATTGAGCGCGCGCTTCCACCAATTGGCCGAGCTCGCGGTAGCTTCGCGCAATCATCAAGCTTGCATCCGGGCGCGCCACGATGTCGTGCGCCTGCTGAAAGACCTTGATCGCTTTTTCGTAGTCGCCCTTCTGAAACAGTTTGATGCCTTCGCCGAAAGCCTTGTTAGCCTTTTTCACCTCTTGGGGTTTCGCTTTGTCTGGCGGTACGCCCTCGGCTTGCACCGCCGATGCGAACAGCATGACACCCATCAGCGCGGCGCCAATCAGCCGGTGCCGGGACCGGCGGCTGCCCCGCTGCGCGAGTCCCCGGTGTGGCGTGGATGAAGCAAAGCCACTCATGCGCGCCGAAGCTAGTCCAGCTGCGGCTTATCCTGCAACCCTGAGGTTTTAAAGCCAGGTTTTCGGCTCAACTGGGTCGGGGGTCGGCCTCTTCCACCAGTTCTTTGGTCAGCAAGCCGAAAAAGAAAGCCGGGCTTAGGCCGGGCGACGCCGCCGAAAAGCGCCACCCGAGGTGCGTCCCGCATCCGGCGCAGAGGGCGACCTGCCAGCCGTAACCGGAAAACCAGGTGGCGTCGGTGGTGGGAGCGGTCACCATGAGCAGATTTAGGGCAGAACGAAGGGTCGTGATCTCGGACACCACGCCGTGGGGATTGGAAAAAACCAGCGGGTGCTCTGCCCCGGGATTGAAAAGAGCCGAAGAGTTGGCGATGACGGTGCCGCAAGTCCGGCATCGGAGCCGCGCGCGATAGGCTGAGTCGAGCTCGTGGCTTTGGGTCGGTGAGAGACCGCGCTTCGGACTCTCACCCTGTTCGCGGCAAAGAATACCGGGTGACAGCGAGCTCTGGACCGACATGTTCACTCTCGCGAGCACCGGTGTCTCTTCTATTCCCACCATGGCCCTCGATCGGCTTATAGCCAACTCGGCCCTGTCCCGCTAGATGGAGGGGCCGCGTCGTGGGGCGTTCTGCGAATGTCGCGTGCACAGGCAAGGCGGAGCGCCGGCGGTCTTTGCCCATCGCGGTCGGGTCAGCCAACAAGGTTTCCGCTCCACCACTCGCCTCTAGCTGGCGAAGCCAGCCCAGGCCTTGACACGAAAATCGCCCGACCCCACATTCCTGCCGTCCGAACAGCGGTTCATTTTTCTGAACGGGCATATGTCCACAACCAACCGGCTCCGGCGTGCCTTGCGGGCGCGGGTTCGCCGCCGACCCGCTAAAGCCCCGCGTTCACGCGTGCGTCAGGCGGTGCGCGAGCTGGCGCAGTCCGCCTATGCCGACGCAATTCTGGAAGCGGCGGAGGCGGTGTTCGTGCGCGTCGGTTATAAGGAAGCAAAGATGGCGGACGTAGCCGCGGCTGCGGGCATTTCCGTCGGCACCCTTTACCAGTGCTTCAAAAACAAGGAAGCGGCCTTTGCTGCACTGGTGCGCCGGCGAAAACAGGAGCTATTGGCGGCGCTGGAACAGGTCGGGCCGTCGGACGACCCGGTCGGGCGTCTGCGCTCGCTCATCCAGTGCGTCTTTGAGTTCATCGAGCAACGCAGCACCTTGTTTTTGCTGTTGATGCAACTCGGTGGAGTAACGGATATCGGTCGGGTGGGTTGCGCCGAGGCGGACGAGGGTTGTCTGCGCGCCATCGGGTTGGTTCAGCGCACGCTGGAAGACGCCGTCCAGCGCGGGGACATCCGACGCGACATCAACTCCTGGGTGCTTGCAACATCGCTGGCGGGCATGGCGAACGGCGCGATCTTCAGCTGGTTGAGAAGGGGACGCGACCATAGCCTCTTCGGGCAAGCCGACCAGATCATCAACCTGTTTTTGCAAGGAGCAGAGGCTCAATGACGCGTGTGCTAACGGTTGCCCTCTTCGCGGTCCTGTCTGCTCAGCCGGGCTGCAGGGCCAAAGACGGCGAAAATGCGCTTCCACCACCCACAGGGTCGGCGCTGGGTGCTCCGAGCGTACCGGAGCTTTCCGACATTGTGCCGGGCGGTTCTCGCGGTCCCGATGCAAAAGCGGCAGACGGGGATCTGGTTGGCACCGGCACCCTGCAGGCCGCTGCCGAGGCCCAGCTCGGTCCCAAGTCCACCGGTGTGATAGCCGCCATCCATGTGGAAGAGGGTGACAAAGTCAAAAAGGGCCAGGTCTTGTTTCGACTCGACTCGAGCCAGGCTTCGCTCGCGGCCGAGCAGGCGAAAGCAGGCGTGCAAGCGGCGCAGGTTAACCTCCAGGCCGCTGAGCTGGATTTCAAACGCACCGAAGAGCTTTTCAATCGCGGGTCGGTAGCGCCCGCAACCTTCGACCAGGTCAAAGCACGCTACGAGGCAGCCAAAGCGGGTCGTGATCAAGCAAACGCCGCGCTCTCCATGGCGCAAAAGGCCGGAGCCGACACGGTGGTGCAATCACCCATTAACGGGGTGGTGAGCGCAAAGCTCAAGAACACCGGAGAGCTTGCCACCATGATGCCACCCACTGTGGTACTGATCGTGCAAGACGTCTCGAGCCTCGAGCTCCGCGCGCGGCTGCCCGAGCGTGCGCTGCCCGAGCTGGCTCCCGGAAAAGCCGTCCGCGCCTCGTTTCCCGCTCTGGGGACCATGCGGGAAGTCACCATCAAGCGCATCAGTCCCGGTGTCGATCCTCGAACCCGCACCATAGAGATCGTAGCCACTCTGGATAATGCCGACGGCAAGCTCAAACCGGGAATGCTGGCGGAAGTGCACGTGCCGACGGGCGCCAGCTTCTCTCACGGTGTTCAGTCAGCTGCCCGCGATGGGTCGCAGGGCCGTCGGGAGAACTGACCGTGCGGATCGCGGACGTTTCCATTCGCCGGCCGGTGTTTGCGGTCATGATGATCGCGTCGCTATTGGTGTTCGGGGCGCTGGCATACCCGCGCATGGGCGTGGATTTGTTTCCGAACGTGGAATTCCCGGTGGTGACCGTGGTGGTGACCTACCCCGGGGCGGACCCGGAGACCATGGAAACCGAAGTCGCCGACCCCATCGAAGCATCCATCAACTCGATGAGCGGCATCAAGGTTCTACAGTCGGTAAACCTAGAGAGCGTAACTCAGGTGATCGTGCAGTTCGAGCTCGAGGTGAGCGTGGAGCAAGCTGCACAGGATATTCGTGACCGGGTGGCGCAAGTCCGCCGGCAGCTTCCGCCCAGCATTGACCCGCCCATCGTGCAGAAGTTCGATGTCGGGGCGGCGCCCATCCTGGGCATCGCGCTGTCCGGAAACATCCCAGCCCGCGATCTTACACACACTGCGGACAAGGTGGTAAAGGAACGCATTCAGCGAGTGAGGGGAGTCGGCAGCGTCGACCTCATCGGCGCGCGAGAGCGGCAGATCAAGGTGCTGGTGGATCCGGTCAAGCTCGCCGGGCTCGGGCTCACGGTCGACGACGTGGGCAATGCAGTGCGCTCGCAAAACCTGGATATGCCGGCGGGCACCTTCGAGAGCGGTAGCCGTGAGCTATCGGTAAAAACCAAAGGCGAGCTCAAGAACGTGGAGGATGTGGAAAAGCTCTTGATTCCCAATCCGATGGGCACGCTGGTCAGGATACGCGATGTCGCGAGCGTATCCGATACCGTAGCCGACCAGCGGTCGGCGTCGTTCTTGGATGGAAAGCCGGCGGTATCCTTGGTGGTGCGAAAGCAATCCGGGGCCAACACGGTGGAAGTGGCGCACCGCGTGCTTCGTGAGCTCGAAAAGCTACGACCGCAGGTGGAAAAGGCCGGCGTGGCCATCAGCGTGCCCACGGACAATTCGACCTTCATCGAGCGCTCCATTCACGACGTGCAGTTCGACTTGGTGTTTGGCGCGTTCCTGGCAGTCTTGATCATATTGTTTTTCTTGCGTGACATTCGCGCCACCCTGATCAGCGCCGTGGCGCTGCCTACCAGTGTCGTCTCCACCTTTGCCTTCATGAACTGGCTCGGCTTCACCTTCAACAACATGACCATGCTCGCGCTTTCGCTGTCGATCGGAATTCTGATCGACGACGCGATCGTAGTCATCGAAAACATTCACCGTCATCAAGAGCTCGGGGAGCGGCCCGCAGCGGCGGCTTCTAGCGCGACGGCGGAGATCTTTCTCGCGGTGCTGGCGACCACTTCCAGCATCGTGGCGGTGTTCGTGCCGGTCGCTTTCATGAAGGGAATCATCGGGCGGTTTTTCTTCCAGTTCGGGCTCACCGTGAGCTTCGCCGTCAGCATGTCGATGCTGGTGTCTTTCACCTTGACGCCCATGCTCTCGTCGCGATTCCTGGGCAGGGGAGGCGGTTCGAAAAACCCGTTGTCCAGGGCCATCGAACGGGGGCTTACACTGGCGGACGAAGGTTACGGCGCGCTGCTGCGGCAAGCGCTTCGGCATCGCCTGCTCACCATCGGCGCCGCGGTTGCCGCCCTGGTGGCTTCTTTCGCGCTGGTATCGCGGGTCAAAAGCGAGTTTTTGCCTCCCGAAGACCGCAACGAGTTTGCCGTCAATGTGGAGCTTCCGACCGGCACCTCGCTGGACGCTTCCAGCCGAGTGGTTGAAGCCATCTCGGGAGACATTCGACAACACGCGCCGGGCGTTCGGCACACCTTTACCACCATCGGGGGAGGCACCCAGGGACAAATCAATCGAGGGCGTATTCAGGTGGTGATGACGCAGTCCAAGCAACGCCCCTTCAGTCAAGAAGATTTGATGGCGTGGACGCGTGCGCGTTTCGGCGCGCTCAAGCAGGCGCAGGTGACCGCAGCTGCCATCAGTCCCATCGGTGGTGACAACGGGTTCAGGCAACAGCCCATTCAATTCAACATTCGCGGTGAAAACATGGACGAGCTGGTGAGTGCGGCCGACCAGTTGAAGCTCCAGCTGAGCAAGGTCAAGGGATTCGTGGATCTGGACACCACTTACCGCGGCGGAAAGCCGGAGCTCGACATCCACGTGGATCGCGAGCGAGCCGCCGACCTCGGCGTTCCGATCGCCTCTGTGGCGAGCACCCTGCGCGCGTTGATGTCGGAAGATCCGGTGAGCGAGCTCAAACAAGGCACCGAGACCTACGACATCGTCGTGCAGCTCCCGGCAGAGCAGCGCAACAGCGTGGAAGGGCTGCCAAATCTCAAAGTGCGCGGCGTGAGCGGTCAGTTAGTCGAGCTTGCCAACCTCGCCAGGCCGACTCGCGGCTTCGGACCCAGCCAGATTGAGCGGCAGGCTCGTCAGAGGCAGGTCACGGTGCTCGCCGGGTTACAGGGGCTGCCGCTGGGTGAGGCCAAGAAAGCGGTGGACCAAGTGGCTTCGCGCGCGGTGCCGCATCGGCTCACCACCGATTACGCGGGCATGGCCGATGTCATGACCGAATCATTCGGCTACATGGGCATCGCGCTGGTGCTGGCGGTGATCCTGGTCTACATGATTCTAGCCGCGCAGTTCAATAGCTTCGTGCAGCCGGTCACCATCATGTTGTCGCTCCCGCTGTCGGTGATCGGTGCCTTCGGTGCGCTGTTTTTGAGCGGGATGACGCTCAACATCTTTTCCATGATCGGCATCATCATGCTCATGGGGCTGGTCACTAAAAACGCTATCTTGTTGGTGGACTTCGCCATCCAGCGCCGCGAAAAAGGCGTGGAAATGCGGGAGGCACTGGTGCAGGCCGGAATGATTCGCTTGCGCCCCATCCTGATGACGACCGCCGCGATGATTTTCGGCATGCTTCCGGTCGCTCTGGCCCTGAGCGAGGGTGGACAGGTGCGCGCCCCCATGGCGGTGTGCGTGATCGGCGGCCTCATCACCTCCACCATGCTCACCCTGGTTGTGGTGCCGGTGGTTTACACGTTTATGGACGGTATCGCTCACGGCCGTTTGGTGCGCTGGCTGGCGGGCAAGCTCATGACCGACACCCATGGACCCTCGTCCGGCGCTGCCGCTGCAGAATAGTCTTCAGCTGTCAGCAGTCAGTTATCAGTTAGAGAACGGCTTTGGAAGAAGCTCTAGGAGCCAAGCACCGTGAACGCACAGCGAAATTTTCCTTTTTCCGATCGTATCCATCATCTGCCGAGGTTACGCTGCGCATTTCTGCTCGTAGCTCTGCCCGCTTTTGCTGCTGGGGTGTCCGGGCGCGCGCACGCACAGCAGGCTCCGCCGGCAGCGGCGGCTCCGGCTCCAGACAGGCGAGAACTGCCGGCCAGCCAGGCCCAAAAGGTGAACGTGCTGAAACCGGTACCGGGTGGGCTCACTGCGGATGAGGTCGCTCGCCGCGCCCTGCGCTCCGCCCCTTCGGTGCGCGGCAAGCTTGCCGAGCTCGACGCGGCGCTGGCCAAGACCGACCAGGCGGTCGGCCGGCTGCTGCCGCGGCTGACGGGCCGGGCCTCGTACGTCCGCTTGTCCCCGGTGGCCAGCAATCTCGGTGGTGGATTCGTCATTCGGTCCATCGATAACAACTATTCCCTCAGCGCAAACCTGACCGTGCCCATCTCCGATTATGTTTTGAATGTGCAGCATGTGGCGGGCGGCGCGGCTGCGGGGAAAGCAGCGGCCGAGCAAGCGGTTCGCGCGGAAAAGCTCAAAGTGCAAGCCGATGCGCGCGAGCTCTATTACAACTGGCTGCGATCATCTGGGCAGGTGGCGATTGCACAGGCCTCTCTGGAGACAACCCGCGCTCGCCTCAAGGAGGCGGATGCGGCGGCTTCGCTCGGAGCCATTACTAAGGCGGACCTCATGCGCTTGCAGGCCTTGGAGGCCAATACCGAGTTATTCGTCAAAGATGCACAAACCCAGCACGCAACGCTGGAGCAGCAGCTTGCGATTGTCATGAACGATCGCAAAGGTGGGCCCTATGGCATTGGCGAAAACCTCGACCGTCGACCGGCTCAGTTGCTCGGCGGTTCACTACCCGCGCTTCTAGAGCGCGCGTTCTCCCGACGTCTGGAGCTTCGAGCTCTGGGGCACACGGTAGAAGCGTTGCGCCACGGTGCGGACCTGGTGCGATCCGGACGGTATCCGCGCCTGGAGGCTTTTGGGGATGTGACCTACGCGAACCCCAACCAACGCTACTTTCCGCCATCTCAAAATTGGAACACCACCTGGTCGGTTGGCGTTAGCGCAACCTGGACGGTGGGGGATGCGTTGGTTCAGAACGCGAGCGCTTCCGAGCTCGACGCGAATGCGCGATCGGTCGAAGCCCAGCAGGAAGCGGCTCGCGACGGGATTCGGCTGGAAGTCACCGCGACCTACCAGCGCCGGGAGCGAGCCCTGGTGGCTATGGAAACCAGCCGCCGCGCGCTGGACGCGGCAGAAGAAGCGTATCGCGTCGCCGCGGATCTGTACCGGGTCGGCAAATCTACCACCGCCGAGCTCATCGACGCCGAGTCAGATCTGCTCAGCGCTCGCTTGGGAGACATCGACGCGCGCATCGGCTTGCGCCTCGCGGAAAACCGACTGCGCCACGCGGTGGGCGAAGACACAGGAGGGGAAAAACTGAACTAGTGACTTCAGGCGCGTGTACTAGCTACTAGCGTGCGGACTGGCCTCCAAACGCTCTTCCGATCGCAGCTTGGACCTCCGCGTCCTGAGCATTCAGCGCATCGAGAAGGGCGTGGCATTGCACATAATCGGTGACGGCAACCGCGCGCTCGGGAGGCTCCCGGAAGGGAGCCGTTTCGGCAGACAGACGAATTTGGCCAGCCCAGGGCACGAGCCGGGCCGGCG
>DASXTY010000715.1:0-2859 GCA_036505155.1 Polyangiaceae bacterium
TTCGTGTTCTCGAGCAAGATGATGTTCGTCTTCGATCGCGTTTCGCCGGCATTGGTGACGTAAACTGCCGGCTTGTCCACGATGGGGCAAACCTTTTCGCAGGCGCCGCACCCGACGCACAGCGACGGATCCACGTGGGGACGCTGCACTCTGACGCTCAGCATGCGCGCGTGCTCGGCTTTGCCCTGGTACTTGTCGTCGCGCTTGGGGACGTCCACATCCTCGGTCCAAATCGCCTTGGGAGAGGTGGGACAGAACTCTTCACACACGATGCACGGCGTGGCCATCGACCAGGGGAGGCAGCGGCCCTGGTCGTACATGGCGGTGCCCATGCTGATGGGCTTCTGCCCAATGCCCATTTTGGCTTTTTCGTCGATTTTCTGGATGGCGCCGGTCGGGCACACCTGTCCGCAAAGGACGCAGGAAAATTCGCAATAGCCGATGCGGGGAATCAGGATCGGAGTCCACAAGCCCTCGATACCGGCCTCGAAAAACGCGGGGTGCAAGGCATTGTTGGGGCACACCTTCATGCACTCTGCACAGCGGATGCAGCGATCGAGAAATTCTCTTTCTTCGACGGCGCCAGGGGGGCGGATGACTTTTTCGCTGTAAGCCCGGTCCGGCCAGTTGGCGATACGCATCGCCGGGATGGCAATGGCGCCGCCGGCCACCGAAGCGAGCGCAGTGCGGCGGCCGAGGTCCAGTTTGGGGGAGATGCTTTTCAAGCCGGGCAAGAACCGGAACTTGATCACGTCTTCCGGGCAGGCGTTCTCGCAGTTCAAGCACATGTGGCATTCGTCCCGCCGGTGCTTGACGCCGCCCTGCGGGCTGTCAGCTCCCTGACAATGCACCAGGCACAAGTTGCAATCGGTGCATTTGGCGTGATCTTTTTCCATTCCGAACAGCGCGAAACGGGCGAAAACTCCCAGAAATGCGCCCAGCGGGCAAAGCGCGCGACACCAGAAGCGCGGAATGAAGCGGTTCATGAACAGGATTGCCACCAGAAAGAAAACGATGAACCAGGTCTGGTGGAAATACGCCTGGTTGGAGGTCCAAACCGAGCGCGCCAGAAAATCTTGAACCGCATCCGCGCCGTTCTGGACCGGCCGCAAATTGGTGGTGGCGGCGAGGTTACTACCGTGGATGCCGATGTATTGCAGCGCGGGAAGCACGCCGAGCCCGATGGCGCGCACCGCTACGCAAATGGGATCGAAGAGCCCGCCGATCGCGCTTCCCACCACCGCGGCGCCCAAGAAACCGTACATCAGGTAATATTTTCCTGACTGCCACCAGTGGGTCTTGTTCGAATCCACGCGGCGAGTGCCGGAGAGGTACCGGCTGGGGAAGATCCAACCGAAGAAGTGGTGGAGCGTGCCGAAGGGACAGATCCAACCGCAGAAGACCCGACCGAAAATCAAGGTGAGCGCGAGGATGCCCAAACCCCAGGCGAGCCCTCGATAGACGGTGTGTGTGCTGAGCAGTGTCATCGCGCCGACGAAAGGATCGCTCAGAAGGAATCCCTCGACCGGCAGCGGGAGCCGAACCGGCTGATCCGCTCGAGCCGAAAACGCACCGCGGAAGGCGGTTTGGCAGAGCAGGTACAGAAAGAGACCGAGGCAGCTCACCTGCACCCCGCGCCGAACCCAGACCAAGGTGCGGATCACCGGGCGCGCCGGGATGCCGGACCCGGGGCGGCGGACCTTTCGGCGGCTGATGATCTTTCGCGCGAAGGACGCCAGCGGTCCCTTGGCGCGCGCAGAGGCGGCCGAGGCCGTTGCGGGTGCTGCGGAGGCATGCGCGCTTTGGGTTTGGCAACCGCAACTCGAACCACAAGCTTTGGGGGCGACCGCCAAAGAGGCCGCGGGCGAAGCTGGAGCTGGAGCGGGAGGGGAGTACACGCCTGCGCTCTGTCCGGTCGACACCAGCCGCAGGTGGCGCTTTGGATGACCTTGCTGCTCGCGGCGCGCCCCGTCGAGAGGCGTAACGCTGCCCATGGTGCTGCCCTTTGCGCCCAGCCAAGGGATAGGCGACGGCAGGTCCTCTGCCGTAGGACTTTCGGAGCTAGGGTGGCCGAGCGGATCGAAGCGACCCGCTGGAACCGACTGAGCCAAAGTTCAGACCTCCACGTGGGGCACGAGCTGCCAGTGCATGCTGCCGATGCCCCGTGAGTGCCCGTATTTCAAATAAGGGATATTTTCAGGCTTTTCGCCGATCAGGGTCGCGCCGTACGCGTCGACCGCAACCTGATCCAAGCTGGCAATGACTTGGTGGACATCTCGGGCGTCGTCGATGTTGCCACCTTGCGGTCCATTGCGCATCAAAACCCGGGTTGCATCGACGATGGTCAATGTGGGCCGCATGAACGTTGCCAGATCCGCAATCGAAAGATCGATACTTTGATGGAGCCTGTTTCTGCGGCCTCCGAGCAAACCGTACCAATTTTTCATAGCGGCCGTGAATTTTGCCAAATTGTGATGCTTGGCGACCGGTACGTTGATGACTTTGTCAGCATCGATGAGGGGCGTATAAATGGGCCACTGGTCGAGCACGTCGCCGCGCATCCTGAGCTCGCGAAAGCGATGTGCGGAAGGCAAGATCACCGTCGCTCCCACGGCATAGGCGGCGCGCCAGATGCCGGAGCGCTGAAAACACCGGTTCGGCTCGTTGCAGGAAGCGTCCGTCACGATCACCTTTTTGGCGCCCGCCTCGAAGGCCAGGCGCACCACCTCTGCGACTACCGCGGGGTTGGTGTTCGCGGCGTGCACCGGCATGCGGTCCCAGCCGATATTGGGCTTTATCGCAACGACGTCTCCATTGCCCACGAAGCGCCGCATGCCCCCGAGCGCTTCCACCGCGCGC
>DASXTY010000716.1:0-1892 GCA_036505155.1 Polyangiaceae bacterium
GGGCCCATTCATGGTCTTTGGTGTATTTGCGATCCTCTTTGACTTCGCTCGGTGTGCTCATGTTGGTCTCAGCTCGCTCGCTTGTAAAAAGGGGTTTTGACCACCTGAGCCTCAATTTTTTTTCCGCGGCAATCGACGAAAAATTCGGTTCCGGCTGCCGACATCGAGACCGGCAGATAACCCAAACCGATGTTTTTGCCCAGGGTCGGCGATGGGGCTCCGGAAGTGCACACTCCCACCGGCTCACCCTCCTTGGACGCCAGCAGCGCGTAGCCGTGCCGGGCCACGCCCCTTCCCAGCATTTCAAACCCCACCAAGCTTCGCCGCGGCGGCAATGCCTTGAGCCGTTCGAGCGCCGCCCGGCCCACGAAAGACCCTTTGACGAGCTTTACCGTCCAGCCCAGCCCTGCCTCGAGCGGATTCGTGGTTTCATCGATGTCGTTGCCATACAGGCAGAGCCGTGCTTCCAAGCGCAGTGTATCGCGCGCGCCCAGCCCCGCGGGCGTAATCTCCCATTTCCTTCCCGCTTCCAATAGAGCGCCCCACAATCTTGGCGCCATTGCGGTCGCACAAAACAGCTCCACGCCGTCCTCGCCGGTATAGCCGGTGCGGGCGACGGTACAGGGCACGCCCGCAACTTCAGCGTCGCGAAATCTGAAAGCCGGAACTTCGTTCACATCCACAGAAATGCTTGCGGCCCTAAGAATATCGAGCGCTCGCGGGCCTTGTAGAGCCAGCAGCGCCGTCTGGTCCGTCTCGTCGACAAATGCACATCGGCCCCGGGCCCCATCGGAAAAGTGCGAAGTCATCTTTTCGCGATTCGACGCGTTGCAAACGATGAGCACCTGCTCGGGGCTCCGCTTGTACACAATCAGGTCGTCGAGGATGCCGCCCTGGTCATTGCAAGCGCATGTGTACATCGCGCAGCCGTCGTCCAGCCGCCGAAGGTCGTTGGTCACCAAACGGTTGACAACGTCCTCAGCGCCGTCGCCTCGCAAGAGCAGCTCTCCCATATGCGAAACATCGAATAATCCCGCGCGGCTCCGCACCGCTTGGTGCTCGGCGACGATGCCTTGATACAAAAGCGGCATTGTCCACCCGGCAAAGGGCACCAGCTTTGCGCCGAGCTTTTGGTGCTCTTGGTGGAGGGGCGTCTGACGAAGCTCTGAGGTCAAACCGAACCTCGCTTAGCGTGGGCACTCCGAAAGCACAACTCGCCACCTCGGAGAGCGGCGTTTTAGCCGCCCCTGACCGGCTTCGTCTTCGAAGTGCACCCGTCCGTAGATTCAGCGGGCGGCGCCCGCTTGTCGCAAGCGTTGCGCGATCTGCTGGTGACCGCGCTTGATCGCCCATGCCAGCGGCGTGGCCCAGACGTCGTCATCCGGGAGATTGGTGGGCGCCCCGCGAGCTAATAACAGCTCGACCATATCCGCCAGATCGTTTCTTGCCGCCCACGCGAGCGGGGTCGAGCGATACTCTTCATCCTTGGCCGACAAAGTTGCGCCGGCATCGAGCAGGATCGTGGCGCATTGCTCGCGGTGCCGATTCGTTCGCCCGCGAGCATCCCGGCCACACAGGTCATGCAGCAGCGTTGCGCGTTGCCAGTTCGGCAGATCCGGGTTCATGCCACTTTGCAACAAAAGACGCAGCATGTCCGGATCCTCGAGCAAGTACGAGCGGCATCCGGTGTCGACCGCCGGCACACGGGCGCCCGCTCGAAGCAGCCGCTCGACGAGATCGCGCTTTCCGCGCGTGATCGCCGCGGCGAACACGCCGCCGCAGCCCGTGTCCGCGCTCTTGGGATCGGCGGACACGCGCCGAATCACTTCCTCATCTTCGTCGAGCCACACCAAGTCGTACGCGTCGAGCTCGCCGCCGTGCGCCATCAAGAG
>DASXTY010000717.1:0-3059 GCA_036505155.1 Polyangiaceae bacterium
CGTTCATCTGCACGCGCCACGGCTCGCCCAGGTTCGACTGGCTCATTCCGATGAGCCAGGGGTTCTGAACCGTGCCGGTTCGCTTTTGCGGAGGCGTCGACCGACATGCAGCCAACGCAACCCAGAGATGGACCAGAAGAACTAGCGATCCAACGCGTTTAGGCAGAATGGTTATCCTCCGGTGCCGAAGGGTAAGCGCGCCGCAGCGTCCGGGTCAAGCCGGGTGCCGGCCGCGTCGACCCGCGGTATTATTGGAGAGTGCCACCGGCCGCACACCCACGCATCTGCTGCCTCGATCTGGATACTTTTTTCGTGTCGGTGGAGCGAGTCCTGAATCCGCATCTCCAGGACAAGCCGGTGATCGTCGGCGGAAGGCCCGGTCAGCGCGGCGTGGTCACCGCGGCGAGCTACGAAGTGCGCGCCTTGGGCGTGCGCTCTGGGATGTCCCTCACCGAAGCCGCGCGGCGGGCTCCGCAAGCCATCTTCCTGCCCACTCGTCACGACGTTTACCTGGATTTTTCGCAGCGCGTGCGCCGGATCACGGAACGGGTGAGCCCGGTGGTTCAGACCGCCAGCATCGACGAACAATTCATCGATTTTTCGGGTTGCGAATCCATGTACCGGAAGCCGGGCGATGCGAATGACGACGCAACCATCGAGCGCGTGGTGCGGGAGCTCACCCAGAGCATCGCGCGCGAAGTGGGGCTTCCGGCGAGCGCCGGCATCGCAACCAGCAAAATGATGGCGAAGGTGGCGAGCGGCCTCGCGAAACCCGCCGGAGTGCTGCTGGTGCCGGCCGGAAGTGAGCGGATGGTTTTGGCTCCGCTTGCCGTGCGAAGGCTCCCCGGGATTGGACCGGTTGCGGAAGCCCGGCTCAAAGCGCTGAAAATCCTGACCTTGGGAGAAGTTGCAGAAGCCCCGATCGCCACGCTGGCGCGGGTGTTTGGCGCGGCCGCGGAATCGGTTTCGCGCGCGGCGCGCGGGATCGCGTCGGGCGAGCTCGGCCGGGAGCGTCCCACCTTTCAGGAGCACGATCCGCAGGGCCACGACGTCGGGACCATTTCGAACGAGCGCACTTTCAGCTCGGATGTGGGCGACACGGACCGCATCGAGTCGATGTTGTGCTCGCTCTGTGAGCGGGTAGCGTGGCGGGCACGCCGCCGAGGGGTCAAAGCGCGCACGGTGACACTGAAGCTGCGCTACTCAGACTTCGACACTTTGACCCGATCGAGGACTCTTTCGCCGACCAACTCCGAGCTCGAGCTCTACCCGGTAGTGCGGGAGCTGTATGTTCGTGCCAAAAAGCGGCCGTCGGCAATCCG
This sequence comes from Polyangiaceae bacterium, assembly GCA_036505155.1. GTDB lineage: Bacteria > Myxococcota_A > Polyangia > Polyangiales > Polyangiaceae > DASXTY01. The sequence goes on from DASXTY010000717.1 coordinate 1,323, forward strand.
CCTGCTGGGAGTGAGCTTGTCCAAGCTCGGTGCGTTCGACGATCAGCTAGAGCTGTTTCAGGAACGCGAAGGACTGCACCGGGCGGTGGACTCGATCCGGGCGCGCTTCGGATACGACGCGCTGCGGCTGGCTAGGGCAACCTAATCGTCACGCCAGTCCGAGGCGCCGTGCTCGAGGCTAAGTTCGCGGCTTGCGACGCGAACGGGATGCGCGATATTGTTCATGCTTCCAGTAACGGGCCCTGGTAGCGCTGCACTACGCCGGTCCGAAGAGCTCTTCCAACACCTCGTTGAGCACCACCTGCGACTCTTCGTGTGAGAGCCCTATGGCCGCGGCAAGCGAGTTGATAGCCGCCGCCTCGGCGTGCGCCACGTTGTCGTCCACCAGCGCCACGCCCGCAGCCAGCCGAAATGCGAAAGCCTTGGCGTCGTTGGTTGGAATCCGTCGCACGGCTTCACCGAGGCGCGCATGCCACCCATCGCGCGCAAGCTTGGCAGCAAAGCCTTCCAATAATTGGTCCAGGTCCAGCTTGCGAATCGTTTCGACATTGGCGATGTCCGAAACGCTCTGTTTTAGCCTACCCAATTCCTCCTCCGACACCTCGCCGTCCACCGCTGCCATGAGAAACATGATTTCCACCGTGGCGGCGAATTCACCCGCCTCTTCTTGTTCCAGCTTCGAAAGCTCGGTGCCTTTTTTTAGGCTGCGCGAAAATGCTTCGGCCGCTTTGCGCGCGGAAATTCCGGTAACCAGCTTTTTTAGTCGAGCGTCGAGGACCATGGCTGCATCATAGCTCGAGGCCCATCGCGGAGCTCTATCTGCTTTTTGCTTCTGTCGGCTACCCGAATTGCTCGGACGATGCGCGCCGCGTCCCTGCCGACGCCGTGGACCATGACCGAAGAAGCCGCGTAGAGGAACATCCGACCCACGAAGTACAAGCCGGGCGCAGACTGGACCACACCGGCTTCGTGCATCGGCTCCCCCAATTGGTCGAAGATGGGCAAGTCAATCCAAGACAAAGCCGGATCGTATCCGTTGCACCAAATGACGTTCTCTACCTCGAGTACGCGTCCATCTTCGAGCAGCGGGAACCCTTCGCGAACCGCCACTACTTTCGGCAGGCGCTGCACCCCCGCCTGCAATAGGTCCCGTGGTTTGACTCGAATGAGCGGCCCCCCCTGCCGCAGCATCTTGCTGCGAACTTTACGCCCGATTGCCGTTTTGAGGGTCAGCAGCCGATGGAAACCCACGCGAAGCACCAGGCCTGCGAGAAAGAGTCGTGACCAAAATCCGCCGATACGAAAAGGAATATGGCCGGTGTCGCGTCCCGCCATCCAGGTGCGATGACTTCGAGAAAGCTCGAGCGCGATTTCGGAGCCTGAATTCCCGGCTCCCGCGATGAGCACGTCCCCAGCTTGCAATTGTGAAGGATTTCGGTACTCGCTCGAGTGGAACTGTATAATTTCCGGTTTGAGCTCCGCGGCGAATCCAGGTACCCGGCGGTGCTGGTAGTTGGCCATGGCCACGACCACTTGTTCCGCCTCGAGCTCGACGTCGCCTGATTTCACTACATAGCCATTTTCGTCGCGTGAAAGCCGGTCCACTTTGAAACCATTTCGGACCGGCAATTGGAAATGCGACGCGTAGCGTTCGAGATAGTCGGCCATTTCATCCTTGGTGGGAAACGAGTGCGGCGGAGCGGGAAAGGGCATCCCGTGCAGCCCGTTGAACCTCGC
>DASXTY010000718.1:0-1501 GCA_036505155.1 Polyangiaceae bacterium
CAAAAGAGAACGATCCACACCGCCCTGATAAATCAGATCCTCAATCAGACGTCCCACGGGATTATCCGCAAGCGCGGTAACCAACGCCGTGCGCATACCGAAGCAGCGTTGGAGGCCGCGGGCGACGTTGTATTCGCCACCTCCTTCCCAGACTTGAAACCAGCGGGATCGGGAGACTCTGCCTTCGCCCGGATCCAGCCTCAACATCACCTCGCCGAGCGCCACCAAATCCCATTGGGCTTCAGTTTTTGGCTTGATGGTGAGAGACGTCACGCGGATCTCCGGGCTGGTACCGCTATCATAAATGGTTCAATGGAGAAAGGCCTTGCTCGAGCTCCAGAAGCAACCGATACGCGTCACGCCACTCTGGGTCACGCCTGGCGATCCGCAGGTGAAGGTTTCGACGCAAACCGTCCAACATGAGTCTCGGGAGCTCGAAAAACGCGACCGAAGCCTTTAGTGACTGCACCAGCTCGCCCGTGAATTTGGCGGGAGCTGCGCATAACAGACGGCAGCCCGCAGCGGGATGCCCTGATCGCACGAGCTCCACCGCGGCCTCTAACACGGCGCTTGCGCAGCGCTGCCAAAGACGCTCCAGCACCGGCTCACTTATGGTGTCGAGCAATCCGCCCCGAGCAGCGGGCTGGATGAAGTGACACGGGATGGCGAGAACCACATCGGAGGCGTCAGGAAGTATCTTCAGGCCCTTCGCGGACTCGAGGTATGCCTCCCACTGCTCATCGCCAAAGAGCTCCACGGGTAGTTTGGTTACGGATCGCAGCACCTCTTGCATCAGCTTTTTTGGCAGATGGGGCCACAGGCGACGAGCGAACTCCGGATCCGAAAGCAGGAAGTCCGCTCCGGATCGGGGGCAACCCGCTTCACCCCAAGCGGACCAGATGGCCTCGGTAACCCGGCCAAAATCCAGGTCTCTTACTCGAGCGAGATCGACCAACGCAAGGGCCGCATGGGGCACACGGTGGAGGTCGACCAGGCTGTCCCAAACCAGCACACCGTGATCGACCTCGTCCACGATCAGGCCCGGCTGCTCGAGCGGATGGCAGCGGCCTTCCACGTTGGTGCTCCCGATTGCAGCCCGCAAGCGGTCCGCTATTAGAAAAGCCGCGTGGCTCCAGAACGACGCCGGCGACGCAGCAAGTCCCGCAATGAGAACATCGAACAGCCGGCCCTGCTCGGGGTCCGGCGCTGCTCGTGTCCACGGGCGCAAGAGTGGATGCTGGGCGCCACTCTGAGCCGGGAGTTGTTCGGAAATGGCAAGCGCCGCAAGGTACCAGAGCCCTGGATGAGTTAATGGCGGGCGGGAGCTTTCGCCTGGTCGCGTCTCGAGATCCGCGTAGTCAATGCGCGGCGTCGGAAGGCCGTCGAGCTCGATCACCAGTCGGAGCTGCTCGTCCAACAGCGCTTCCAAAAGCTCAGCGGAAAGCGCATCCGGATTTTTCAAAAGCGAGAGTCCAACCGCACGAAAGGTTGCTTCCAGCGC
>DASXTY010000719.1:0-1892 GCA_036505155.1 Polyangiaceae bacterium
CGACACCATCCCAACTCTAGACGAGCTGAAGAACCAGCAGCCGGCGCCGTTTGCGTGTCCCCCGAGATCCATCGGTGCGGGCGGCTCCATGGGTATCGCCGGCTCTGATGGCGCCGCCGGACTGGCCGGTGCTGCTGGAGCCGCCGGAGTGGCCGGTGCTGCTGGTATGGCCGGTGCTGCAGGTGCCGCCGGTGCTTTCGACGGTACCGCCGGCACTGGGGGTGCTGCCACCAACACGAGCCTCGGAGTCGACAGCGACTGCGATGGCGTCTCCGATGTGGATGAGCTGCAAGCGGGAACCAACCCGAATCCAGGTTCGGAGCCCTTATGTGTGGAGCAGCCGCTGTACGGCTGTGCGCGTGTGTCTCCTCAAAGGCGGACACCGTCGCTACCGAAGCCAAACGTCATCACGTTGTTGCTTGTCGCCGCGCTAGCGGCGTGGCGCGCTCGACGTTCCTAGGTCCCCCCTGCGCCTGCGGCGGCTCCGCCACTGCCGCCCGCGCCTCCGCTCGACCCCCCGCTGCCGCCTGCTGCCGTGGCTCCACCCGTGCCGGCAGCCGATCCTCCCATGCCGCCTGCGCCGCCCCGGGCTCCCCCGGCACCTCCAATTCCGCTCGCCGCGTCAACCGGTGCATACGAAGCGTCCGGTATTTTGGAGCGATCCACCTCGGCGATGAGCGTGCAGCTCGCAATCAACACGCCCATGGACACCAATGCCAGGCGATGAGGAATGGGACCCATGAATCAGTTCCGGGGCGTCCTTCGGCGTAAATCCCAGGGATTATTCGCCGCCATCGGGGCCAAAGCAAGGACAATTTTTCGCTCCCTGCAAGCCGGCCGCCGCTCCCGAAAGCAGCGGGCCGCGAAGCGGCGGTCCAGCAATTCCGGTAGGAATTGCTGACTCAGGACACTAGTCTCGGAGCCCAGAACCCAACTTCCGAGCGTTTCCATGGATCTCAAGAGCCAGAGCTATCTCACCGCGTTCGACTTTGGAATGGACGAAGAGTCCATCAAGCAATCGATTGCCAATCACATTGAATACACCCGAGTCCGAGATGGGTTTTCCGCCCAGCCCCTCGATTTCTTTTGGGCCGTAGCCCGGAGCGCTCGCGATCGGATGGTGGACCGCTGGAACAAGACTTCCCGACGGTATTACGAGCAGCGCGCCAAACGTATTTATTATCTGTCCCTCGAGTTTTTGTTGGGCCGGCTGCTGGAAGACGCGCTCCATAACCTTGGTATTTTGGAACCAACTCGGAAGGCCCTCGCTTCGTTCGATGTGGATCTCAATGAGCTCTTCGAGGCGGAGCAAGACGCGGGGCTCGGCAACGGCGGTCTCGGGCGTTTGGCAGCGTGTTTCCTCGACTCGATGGCAACCCTGGGACTGGCGGGGATGGGGTACGGGATTCGTTACGAATACGGCATCTTCCGCCAAGAGATCACCAACGGGGCGCAGGTGGAGCGCGCCGACAACTGGCTGCGTTACGGCAGTCCCTGGGAGGTGCAGCGACCGGATGTGTTGTTCCCGGTGCAGTTCGGGGGTCGCCTTGCGCGTTTCACGGGGCCAAGCGGTCGACAGCAGTCGGTTTGGCTCGAAGCAGACGTGGTAATGGCCATGGCGTACGACATCCTGGTGCCGGGCTACCAGAATCAGGTGGTGAACACGTTACGGCTTTGGAGCGCTACGGCTTCACGCGAGTTCAACTTCGCCGACTTCAATCGAGGCGACTACATCCAGTCGATTCAAGACAAGAACGCAACCGAAAACATCTCCCGGGTACTCTACCCTAATGACATGGTGGTGCAGGGTCGCGAGCTCAGGTTAAAGCAGGAATATTTCTTCGTTTCGGCGACGCTCCAGGATGCCCTGCGCCGGCACCTGAAAATCAACT
>DASXTY010000720.1:0-7398 GCA_036505155.1 Polyangiaceae bacterium
ACCTCCTTTCCCGACGCATCCAAAAGGCTCACGATCAACGTATACAAGCTGGGAGTTTCCGCCGACCAAGCGCGGACCGACTCGAGGGCCGCGTTGAGCACAACCGGCGGCCTGGAGTATCCGCTGCCCGGTTTTTGAAACGGGAGCTCCACCGAAAGCGGTTGCTCGAGGGCGGGGCTGCCTTGGGGATCATAGAGCTCCGCGCGTATTCGCCAACCGGTTTCCTTGAGTCCTCCGGCTCGAACTTCGACCCGGAGCTTTCCGCGACCCGTCTCGTGATCGTAATCCGGGCGTGCGAAAACATCTTCGATCCAGGTCGTGGCAGTGGCGCGCAACACCACGTCCCGATAAATCCCCGCCTGCCACCAGTGATCCTGATCTTCGACGAAGGTACCGTCCGACCACTGAATTACCTGGACCGCCAGTCGATTTTTTCCGCGTCGCACGGCTCGCGACACCTCGAATTCGCTCGGCAACCGAGAATCTTTCCCCACGCCGATGGGCTCGCCGTTGAGCCACACGCTGAAGCAACTCTCGACGCCGCCAAACTGGAGCACCACGCGCCGCTCATCCCAGCCTTCGGGCAACTCGAAGCTGGTCCAATACAGACCGGTTGGGTTCTTGTCCGGTACATCGGGCGGAGCTTGGTCGAATGGGATCCAGGAGTTGGTGTAATGAGGAAGCCCAAACCCCTGCATGGTCCAGTTGCCCGGGACCGAGATGCTCCCGAAATTCTCCGGTTCGAAATCCGCGGCGGCAAACTCTGCCGGCGTTGCCTCGACACTTTCCACCAGGCGAAATCGCCACACGCCATTCAGGGAAATGGCGAGCCGGCGCTCATCTTTCAGCGCGTCGGTCGCGGTGGGATGGGCAAACGCGAAGGCGCGCCCGGGCAATCGATTGATTCCCGTGAGCTCCGGATCCTTCCAGGGTACGAGTGCGCTGTGAGCGGTCAGGGCATTTGAGGATTGGGGCATGGCTTGGCCTCTGGTGTGGGACGGGGGTGGAAGCGCGCCGCGCATGATAGGGATTTTTCGACTACAGTGGTGACGTGTCCACGGCCGATGCGCTGACAGCCGTTCCGGGCTCTCCAACTATCGAAATTTCGGTGGTGGTCCCGGTTTACAACGAGCAAGAGAACCTGGCGACCCTCATCCAGGAACTGCACCGGGCACTGCGTCCGCTCGGCCGATCGTATGAGCTCATCCTGGTCGACGACGGTTCACGCGACGGAAGCTTCGAGCTGCTCGAACGCGCCGCGGCTGCGGACGCAGCGCTCAGCGTCATCCGCTTTCGGCGCAACTTCGGGCAGACCGCTGCAATTCAGGCGGGGCTCGACGCGGCGCGCGGGAAGTGCGTGGTCACCATGGACGCCGATCTGCAAAACGATCCTGCGGACATTCCGGTACTGCTCAACAAGTTGGAGCAAGGTTGCGACATGGTCGCTGGTTGGCGCGTCCGTCGCAAAGATCCGTTCTTTAGCCGCCGCTTGCCATCCATGGTGGCCAACCGCATCATCAGCATGGCCACCAAGGTACGGCTGCACGACTACGGATGCACGCTCAAAGCCATGCGGTCGGAAGTCGCCAAAGAGCTGCGGCTCTACGGCGAGATGCACCGATTCATCCCCGCGGTAGCCAGCTGGATCGGCGTATCGGTGGTCGAGCAGGAAGTGAATCATCGCCCGCGCCGCTTTGGCAAATCCAAATACGGTATGGGAAGAACACTACGCGTGGTGCTGGACCTCATCACGGTCCGCTTCATCCAGTCGTACTTGGTGAGACCGATGCAGGTGTTCGGGATGCTGGGGCTCGTCTCTGGAACTTTGGGATTTGGAATTTGCGCTTATCTGGCGGTGGAAAAACTCGCGTTTCACCGGACCTTGTCGGATCGACCGCTGCTCCTATTTGGAGCGCTCCTCATCGTGGTGGGCGTACAGCTGCTCTCCTTTGGGCTGGTGGCCGACGTCGTGAGCCGCACCTATCACGAGTCACAGGACAAGCGCCCTTATTACGTAAAAACGGCACTCATCTGCCCTGGACATTTTCCGAACGGTACTCCGGAGGGCGCCGAACCGCCCAAGGCTCTCGGGTCTGCCCTTCCACTGGTTCCTCCACCTCCGAGCGCGCGCGTTCCGTCACCGGCGAAGCGCGGAGCTTAGATTTCTAAGTTGTCGGCTTCGAACCGCTGAACGGCCGCGCCAAAAGCCAGATGCCCAAATCCGCAGACAGGGATGTCGTGCGCGACAGCAGGGCGGCAGTTGCTGCGGGTACCGGACCGAGCACGGACGAGAGCCCGAGGTAGAGCACGCCTTCGCGCACACCGAGCCCGGCCGGCGCAGCCAGCGCGACGAAGCCCGCCACCGGCGCCAGCACGAACCAGGCCGATCCGGAAAGCGCCGCTTGTAGCGGAGCCCCCAGCGCCAAACCCACGAGCCAGCCGTGTGCAGCCCACGCTGCCCAATACGCGAGGTGAATTGTCGGGAGCTTGGCCGGTATGAGTGGACCACTACCGTCGAGTCTGAGGGCTCGCAAGCTGGAGCTCGGAAGCCGGCGGCGGTCGACGGCGAGCAGCGCAATGACGCTGCCAGCGAATGCGACGACGAGGGCCGTGGAACCCCTGCTCCATGCCGTCGAGACGTGGCTCAGTTGTGCGGTGATGACCGCTATCAGGAGGAAACCCAGGCCACCTCCAACACCAGTCCAGGAAGCCATTTCCAGTAGCACCGAAGTGCCGACGGTGACCGGGCTGATACCCAAACGCGCCGCGCCGTGCATGCGCACCAGCGGCAAACTCACCATGCCGGGTACGTAACGCGCCAACTGCGAATCGAGATAGAGCCCCAGGGATGCTCCCGCCGGAATTTTTCGTCCGGACATGCGCTGGATCAGCGCCATCCACCCGCAGGCTTGAAGCAGCGCCGCCAGCCACAGCGGCACCGCCGCCAAAAGCGCCAGGGGGATTTTCACGGCCACCCTGCCCGATTCCCAACGCTGGACCAGATCGCGCGCGGCGTACGCAATGAAGACCAGGGCCACCAGCAAAAACAGCGGCCGCGCGAGCTTTTTCCAACGCACCCAAGGGGGCGCGGCTTCGGCCGAGTTGCGAGAACCGCTCACAAACTCCAATCCTGGATCATGCGACTGTTCCCGGAGGTGTCGAAGCCTCGCTTGAAGAGAGCAAATTCGCCCACGCGCTTGAAAACGCCGTAGCGGTTGCCGCCCAATGCGTTCTTCAGATTTTGTTTGGTGTTACCCAGCCGTAGATCGTTTCCCCAAGCCAAGAGGTAGTCGGCATTGAAGGTCCCCCACCGCATGGAATAAATGCGCACGCGGGCGGAGACGTGCGGCCCCACTGCTTCGGTGGTGGAAACCGAGGCGTCCGGTGGAAGGGAGCGGATGAGCTCCCGAAGGTCCCTATATCGCTGTCGCTCCGCCTTGTCGTAGGTGAAGGATATGGTGTGGTAGCCTCCCTTGAGGCTGTTCTCGCGCCGGGGAAAAGCGCCATAGTTGTAGGTCAGCGCTAGGGAGGAGAAGATCATGGCGCCAACCGCCGCGTTCATCCGGCTTACTCCCGAGCTCTCGCGAATGGCGGACAGTGCCAGGGGCAAGGCCAGAAACAGGTAGGGCGCCCAGTGCATGACGTATTGAAATGAAAACATGGTGGGCGGTTTGTAGCTGGTTGTAAGAAGCGTGATGATGATGCCCGGGATGAAACCCGCCCATAGGTACCAGCGGCGCGCCGGTAGAAACACAAGCGGAGTGAACAAGTGCAACAGGTAGTAGACATGGCGCGAGTCCGCGATCTTGGTCAGAACGTAGAGCGGATTGCTGACCAAAGTCTTGACCACACTGACGAACCCGTCCTGCCCGGGCGCCCACAGCTCCTTGTACATGTTGGGAAACCACCAGTGCCCGGCTTCGTCCATGATGAAGAAGCGCAAAATGACGAACCAGACGCTGGATACGACTGCCATCACCAATCCGGCGACGGGACGATGCCCGCTCGCCAGAAGAAAAGCTCCAATCACCGCCATTCCGATGGGCATATCCTCCCGCATCAAAAGCCCGATTAGAAATGCGAAGGTGAATAGGATCCAGCGACGCACATCGGCGGCCCAAACCGCGGCGATGATGAAGGAAGAGGCGATGGGGATGTGATTCACCTCACAGAAGTTCGCCCCGTGCATTGGATAATAACAGAGGTAGATGAGCGCGATAATCACCGCCGTCCAGGGCGCCACGCGACGCCGGGCAAATCCGTAGAGCGGAAGAGCGCCCAAGCCCAGGAGTGTGGATTGAATGACCAACAGGGTCTCCGCTCTGGGGAATAAGTAATAAATCGGCAAAAAAACGTAACCGCCGATTTTCGCGTGGGTGGCTAAGTACTTCGAGGGATCGTCGCCGTGGGTGATGGGGCTTTGCAGAAACGTGCCCTTCAGCGCCGAATACATGAGGTTATCGTTGATGGAAAGGTCGAAGTTGTGGGTGCGGAGCTTGTAGTGCCAACGCAGTGTGAAAAAGCTCATGAACACCGCGTAGCCAAGCGCTGCGAGCAACACCACCGCAAACGGTGCGTGGCGGCGCAACTTCTGCGGGATCCGAACTTGCGACCACGGGTCGGTGAGCGACTCCGGAATATTGAGCAACGAGCGCGACAGGAGGACCTCGAACACCAACGCGCTCGCGAGCACGCACACGACTAAGTCGTCGGGCCGCCCGGCCCAAGCCTTGTAACGAAGCAGCAGTGGCGCGGCGGGGAGGAGCATCACCGGCGAAGCGAACCAAAGCCAGCGCTCGAGCTGAACCTGGGAAACATGCTGGTTTCGCGCCCATCCAATGAGCGCGATGGCCCCGATCAGGCCCGCGATGAAGCCGGTCAACCCGCCGCGCAGCAGCGTCATGCGCTGGGGCATCTCCAGCTGGTTGGAAATCAAAAATCCGGAAACCCACCCGGCTGAAAAGGAAAATTGTGCCCAATAAACCAGGCTGAAACCGATGAGGCCGGCGAGCGTCAAAATGCGCGCGACCGTGCCCCATGGGTTCGGGCTCTTTGCGTTAAGCTCCGCGGTTTTCAGTGATTTTGTGCCGGACCCGGCGGAGTCCTCGGGCGGCTGTCGGTCGGAAGGCTCCGAGTCGCCCCTTGATTCGGATTGCTCCGCCGCCCCTTTGAGTGCACTTGGGGTTTCTGCCGGGGCTGACTCCGCTAGGGTTCCCGGTTCCGGCTCGCCAGCACCCAGCGCCATCGGACGCCCCGTTTAGCACACAAACGGGGTGGGGCCGAGACGAGTGACCCCGCTGCTCCAGCAAATTCGCCCCGTCGAGGCATTTGCCCACGAGCGCTTTGCCACACTATCCCCCGTTCCTCCTTCCCCGGGCCAATGGCTCCCTCACTTATACACCGCCGAAGCTTTGAGCTTAACGGCGCGGAACTTGGGATTGCCGTCGCCTGCTTGCGGGCCTTGCCAGGCTCAGTGACCGGCCTCCAACCAGAAACTCAGCGCCAGCAGCAGCAAGACACTCACCGCCACGACCACCGAGATGAGCTCTCCACGAGACGCGCCCAAACGCCAGGGTGGAGGCACACCGCTCGGTCGCTCCGGGATGTCGCCGGCATGCCTAGCGCCGTGTGCGAAAATTGACATAACGCTTTCTCCGATCTGTAGGAGAGCAAAAGTTGGGCCAATGCGCCTCGGACCCTGTCCAAGGTTTGATTTAGACCCACATTGCTAAAGCCGAATCCCGATGAGGCGAAATTGGACACAATGGCTTGGAACGATTGCGGTCGCGGGTGCAGTTGCTTGTAGTCGACAACAGCAAGATCTGGATTTTGCAGCTCAGCGGGAGGCGTTGGTGCGTGAGTTCATCGCGGCACGAGGTATCCAAGATCCACAGGTGCTCTCGGCGATGCGCAAGGTTCCTCGCCACAAGTTCGTGCCGGCTGCGGTTGTGGCGGCTGCTTATTCGGATCGTCCCCTCTCCATCGGCTATGGGCAAACCATAAGCCAGCCCTATGTGGTCGCGCTCATGACCGAGCTCGCTCACACCGGGGCCCACGAGCGCTGTCTGGAAGTGGGCACCGGAAGCGGGTACCAGGCGGCCGTTCTGGCTGAGATCTGCAAAGTCGTTTACAGTATGGAGTACATTCCCGAGCTCGCGAAGTTTGCCGAAGGGAACCTCCGGAAGCTCGGCTACGGGCCGGACCGGGTCCAGCTCCGGACGGGGGACGGCTATGCGGGTTGGCCTGCTGCGGCACCTTTCGATGCCATCATTGTTACGGCTGCCCCCGACAGGGTTCCCGCGCCGCTTCTGGAGCAGCTCGCAGTTGGCGGCGCCCTGGTGATCCCGGTGGGGCCGGCGGGAGGCGTTCAGGTTCTGGAGCGCTGGACACGAAGTCGCGTTGGCACCGGAGCAGGCGCCTTCCAGCATGAGGCCGTCAGTCCGGTTCGTTTCGTTCCACTGCTCGGCCATTGAGCAACGACGAGCTGTGAGCTATGCGCTGAAAATCAGTAATGGTAGACGACGACCGGCGTGAAGAGGACACCGAAGGCATTGACGCCGGCTGGGATGCGGTGGAACCCGCGCCTGGCAAGCCCAAGCCGGCGGGAGCTCCCGCCTCGACTCCGACCGCGCCTCTGAAGCCGACGCTCCCCAAGCCACAGCCGAGCGCGGTTCGTCCCACAGCGCCGAAACCGGTATCGAGCTCGCTATTGCGTCCGACGCTGCCAAAACCACAGCCGAGCGCGCCGGTTCTTCCCGCGCCGCCTAGACCGCCAATGAGCCCGCTCTCTCGTGCCGCGCCACCCAAACCCGCTGCGACCTCAGCTCCCATTCCATCCAGGCCGTTTCAGCCCTCTCCTATCCAATCGCCCGTTTCGAAGCCTCGTCCGACGCCACCCATACCCTCGCCACCCGTTTCACAGCGTCGCACTCCGTCTCCACCCACTCCGCCCAAACTGGTGACCCCAACCGCCCCCGCTCGTCCGCTAACATCCGCGCGCGCAGGCAGTCCTCAACTCGCGCGCGCCGCGATCGGCCCTGCGCCATCGCCGCAAACCGCGCCACGACCCGCCCCGGCGGTGAAAGCGTCCTCGCAGTCCGTCTCGCCATCGGTAGCTCGCGCGCCCGATCAAGTCACAGCGCCCACTGTCCCCGCGACTGCACCGAATCAGCTCGAGCCGCGCATCGAGGGTCTATCCACAGGACAGGCCCGGCGCGAGCTCGCACGCAGAGACCGCGCGCGCGCTGGACGGAGCAAGGCCGACCGAAAGGCCAAACGACGAGCGGAGCGCGATGCGAAACGTCGTGCCGCGCGGCCGGCGCACTCTCCGGGTCCGACGGAAAATGTTGTCCAGAAAAAGAGCGCGCCTTCGAAGCCATCCGACGCGCTCGAGCCTTC